>DASVLY010000561.1:0-1566 GCA_036384635.1 Noviherbaspirillum sp.
CTGAAGTCCAACTTCGCCGACATGGCCAACATCGGCGGCCCGCCCGGCGGCAGCATCACCGCGGCCTGCTTCCTTGAGCGTTACACCAAGAAGTACACCTGGGCGCACCTCGACATCGCGGGCTCGGCCTGGAAGAGCGGCGCAGCGAAGGGCGCTACCGGCCGCCCGGTACCGCTGTTGACGACCTTCCTGATCAATCGCGCGAACGGCAACGGCAAGAAGGCAGGCTAAGCATCCGGCCTGAATGGCATCGCAGGGGCGGCATTGCCGCCCCGTTTCATTCATGCGCGCCTTGCTTGCAGATCGCTGCGACGTACATACACACCGTCGCTGTCCTAGCGGCCTACGCTGTCCTCATCCCCGAAGAATTCCTTCATCAGGAAGGCCTCCAGTTCCGCGCTGTCTTCCTTGCGCGCCGACTTGACGACGACACGGCCCAGCCGGTGCGAGTCCCAGTTGAAGTCGCCGTCGTAATGCGTGCGGATCAGTTCGATCATCCGGCGCACCAGTGCGCGTTCGACATCGCCGTTCGGTCCGGCATCCACCTCGAATGTCTGCTGGGGAAAACTCCGCTGCCCCGGCGTCCAGCCACGGAAGACGAACGTGCCGGTACGCACACCCTTGCTAACCACCTGGAATACGCCGCCAGCGCGGTCTTTGCGGCCTGCAGCCTGCAGGCTGTGCTGGATGTTCGCCATCGCGATATCGTCGTGCGACGATCCCTTCTCTGCCATGCGCGCTGCCGCATTTTCCCGTGCGGCCGCTTCTTCGGCAGCGCGGCGGCGTTCCCGCGCCGCCTGGACCATGGACATCATGTCCATCGGTTGCGCCTGCTGAGCCACAGGAGGTGCCGGCGGTGCGACCGTCTCCGGCACGGTGTGAATCGCTGGCGCCGCCGACTTGGGCAGCCGGATGACGGGAGTATGCTTGCGAACTTTCGGCGGCCTCGGAATCGGCTTGGATGGCGCAGGCGGAACGAATGCAGGTTTGGCCGCCGGTGGACGCGCATGCACCGGCGGGGCGAGACGCACCGTCAGTGGTTGATCGACCGCCCAGCCAGGATGCGTGTCCGGCTCGATGCGGTGATGAATCGTGACAAGGAGCAGCACCAGGTGAACGAGTACGGAAATACCGACGGCAATGAGCGCGCGGTTTCTTTCCGGACGCAATACATCGGCACCGCTGCGCATCCACGCCGAAAACATGTTGCCCGCATATCCATCCGGTGCAAAGGAATGTTGTGGCAGGTTAATCACTTCAATATTCGCATTTCGGTTGCTACCTGGATTGACGCTGCAGCCGGCAAGTGGTTCGCCGGCGGCCGGATTGTCTGAACCGGCAATTGTCGCGCCCGGATGTATCCGGCATTCGGCGGTTTTGTATCCTTGCGTCGCGCTTGTATCAGGCCTGTTACAAGCTGAAATGCGGGATAATCGCACGAATCTCAAGAGCCCGACAAACGAAGAATGCCCATGAAAATTGCGACGTGGAACGTAAATTCCCTCAAGGTACGCCTGCCGCATGTATTGCAATGGCTGGCGGAAAATCCCGTGGACGTGCTGTGCC
>DASVLY010000562.1:0-11069 GCA_036384635.1 Noviherbaspirillum sp.
TAAGACAGCTTGCCGCAATTGGCCGCCAAGCAGACCTCGATGTAGCGTAGCGACTCGTGCAAAGTCAACTGGGCGAAGGCCATGATACAAAACAGATCGGCGCAAAATCTAAGGTGCGCACGCCGACTTCGCAACGATGACTGTCAATGATACGGCCAGCCACAGCTTTTCCATAGTACAAACTCCATGACTTGTGCAAACAGCGCCCTGTCCACATTCAAGCGTCACACCATGTCGTATATCCCTCAAAGGATCACAAATATGCAATTTCAAATTCAAATTTTCATGCCGGTGAGCGTTAAATAAACCGGACACTACTGAAGCCGAATAATGAAAAGCGTGGACGCAGGCTTACCAGCACGGGGTGCCACCACCGGTATAGGTTTTCGCGATCTGGAACGTTCTGGAGCCAGTGGTCGACATGATCTGGGTCAGATCGGCCCCGGCGCGCAGTAGCGAGCGGCCTAGGCGGAGCTGGCGCGTCTTGATCTCGTTGATAGCTGAACGAAAATAGTTCTCGACTCGCTCCACGTCGCGTTTTCGCTTGTCGGCGTCGAGCTTGTCCGCCAACACGTCCTCGAGGTTTGACATGAAGAACTCATAATTGAACTCACACATTTCCTTATGCTTGGCGTACAGCGCGGCACGAAATTCTTTGATGAGATCGACTACAACCGGATTGTCCCTGAAACGGCGTTGCGTACGAGACAAATAGGTGGACAATACAACATTGAAGGTCTCGAATTCAAATACGGCCGATTGTTCAGTAATTACTCCGCGCTCGTGATAATCGTCGTTGTTGTACAGCGAAGCGAAATGCAGCGCCAATTTAGCCACCGCCTCGTCCTGATAGTCGTAGCCGTAATGGTCGAGCGACTGCCAGTAGTCCTTATTCAGCAGTCCGTCTGCCTCCATCTTGGAAATGAGGGGCGTACCGGGATAAATCTCCAGCCGCTCGGTCAATCGGCGTAAGTTGTGGCCATTGTTACGCCGCAAAAATTCTGCGTTGCGGCGCAGGGTATCCACGGTTGAGTACGGATGGAATTGGATGAATCCCATCGCCAGATAAATTCCGTGCTCGCGCAATAGCCGAATTATGCGTTCATTGTCCTCGACAGTAGCACGCTTCTGCCATAAGTCGAGTTCCTCCGCAGTACCGGATTCGATCCCGACATTAACCTTTTCCAGTCCGGATTCGAACAGCAATTGCAAGAGTTCGGAATCCTGGTCAGACCAGTTTTCAGCGCGCATGCAGATGTTGTAGTAGATGTCGAGCCTGCGATCAAGAATGCCGGTGGCGATTTTCCTGATCCGCTCTTTGCCGATGCGTCGTCCGTCAGGATCTTCGAAGGTCGAATCGATAAAGTCATAGGTACGGAACTCGTATTTGTTGACCAAGTAGGTCAGTTCATCCAGAACGGATTCGGCCGAACGGCCACGCCAGCCCTTGCCCGGTTGAATTTTATTTCCGGCGTGCGGCGCGCTGCAAAAGGTACAGCGCGCGACGCAGCCACGGCTCGTACTGATACGAATATATTCAAGTTTGCCACCGTGCAATTCGAGCTGATCGCGCGCGGGAAAGGGTAAATCGTCCAGATTGTGCATCAGCATCCGCAACGGCGTCTGTACCAACTCACCGTTCGCGGCACGGAAACAAATACCAGGGCAGTTTTCCAGCGGCTCATTCAGATACAAACGCTGCACCAGCTCGAAGATAGTCGGTTCGCCTTCGCCGACGGCGACGATGTCAGCGTAAGGATTGTTGCGCAGCACGTCGAGTCCGGCATAGGTGCCGGCCGGTCCACCGCTGGCGATCCGCGTCGATGGCAGGCGATCACGCACCTTCGCCGAGAAGGTCTGAAAGGTGAGGATGTTCAGGCTCATCAGCGTGAAGCAGGTCAACTGCGGGGAAAAATTAGCCAAGGTTTCGAGAGCACCCTCCTGGTCGTCCTCCACTTCCGTGATCAAGCAAGGGAAGCCGGCACGCCGCAGCACGGCTGCCATGTAGGCTACGCCGAGGTGTTCCGGCGACATCACCAGATCGCCATCGAGGAAAATGACGAAGGCAACGCGGAAACTGCTCGGATCGGTTATCCGCGGATCCAGGTTGAACTTATACTCTCGCTCCAAAGGAGCATTTCTCATATCGTGTAGCCGCATGATGGATCTCAACTCAAGATGGTTAATCAAAATGGAAAAAGAGATTTCCGATCCCAAACTGAAAAGGTTGCTCGGCCTATTCGAACGGCATACATGTTAAAGTCTGCTGGCCATTCAATTCCTTAACGCAGTACAACTCATGCCACCCCAACAACCGATTCGTCTTTATCGTTTCGCTTTCTCCGGTCATTCGCACAAGGTCGAGCTCTTGCTGTCGCTTTTGCAGCTGCCAGTGGAAAAGATCGATATCGACCTCCTCCGTGGCGAGCACAAATCGGCGAGCTTTTTGGCGCTCAATCCGCTCGGCCAAGTTCCTGTTATCGAGGATGGCGACACCATCGTCTCCGACTCAAACGCCATCCTCGTCTATCTCGCTGAACGCTATGGCGCGCCGCACTGGCTTGCCCCAGATGCTCCGGTTGGTTCGGTGCAACGCTTCCTCTCGCTTGCCGCGGGCGAACTCGCATTTGGGCCTGCCGTTTTGCGCCGCCAGACACTCTTCAGCGGGGGACAGGACAACAAGGCGCAGGCTTGGGCACTTTCCGAACGCCTCTGCGGCTTTCTGGAGCAGCATTTGGCTGAACAGAGCTATTTTCTCGGTTCGCTGCCATCGATCGCGGACGTCAGCTGTTACACCTATCTGGCCCACGCACCGGAAGGAGGCTTTTCCCTGGCCTCCTACCCTAGGTTGCAGGCTTGGATCGCCCGTATGGAAGCGCTCGACGGCTTCATTCCCATGGCCAAGGTTCCCGCCCGGTCGGCCGACGAACACTCCACGCCCTAGTCGGCATCTGCCGTTCTTTCTGTAAATGCGTCTCGGAGATCTCTCATGACCACACGCATTCGCATCGTCCTGCTGTCGCCCCATCCGGACGACGCAGTATGGTCCTTGGGAGGCGCCATCCGCGCTTGGCAGCAACAACATGACGTTCTGGTCGTCACTATATGCGACGGCGACCCGGATGCATCCGCTACCGAGCAAGTACGACAGGAACAACATCGCTGGCGCTCTTTCGGGGATATGGCCACCCGGCGCTTGGAGGACCGTCAAGCCATGGATCTGCTGGGCTGCGAGCTCCTCAGCTTGGGCTATCGCGATGCTGCCTTGCGCCTCAGCCCGGCGAACACCTTTGAATATCCAGAGGCCGAGGCACTGTTTCTCCAGCCAGAGGCAGCGCGCCAGCAGCAGGTGTCGGCAGAGATGACGCAACGCCTGCAGATGATCCTGCATCCCGATGATCAAGTCATCGCCCCTCTCGGTTTTGGTGGTCATGTCGATCATTGCCTAACGCATGCGCTTGCCCGGCATCTGCCGCAAACGGTGGCCTATTACGCCGAGTTTCCCTACTATCATCCCAACCAGATCTCCGAATTGAGCTCGCATGTCGCCGCTCTCGACTTGACGCTAACCCCAGTCGACTTGACGTGCGACTGGCACACATGGGCCGAGGCGAGCTTGCGCTATCGCAGCCAAGTCGTCCGGCTCTTCCGTACCCGTGCCCGATTCCTCGATGCACTGTCCGCTTATGCTTATGCTGGCACCACGCCACCCTGCTGCCGGATCTGGTCGACGCGGCGTATATAGCGCCCGACCGAACCGGTTGGCGACAGCAATTCGCCCAAAGCCAGCGCCTCTGGACAATCGGCAAGGCGCTGAAAACGCAGCAAATTCTCGTGATGCTCTTCCCAGCGAGCGGCGTTGTAATGCGACATGTGATAGCCATGCGCCGCAGGCGCGAGGGAAACCGGTACCCCGGCAGGCCACAAACGATAAGCGAAGTCGATATCTTCCACGCCCCATCGCGTACCATAGGCCTCGTCGAAACCTCCGATCGCTTGCCAAGCCGTCCGCGGAACAGAAATATTGGCACCGGCGCAAGCGAGCCAAGGCCAGGCGCGTGCATCTGGATGCTCGGCGGCCTGCTCCAGCGGATTGGCGACCAACCTGGCAGCGCCTGGCTGCCAGTCCCCGCTGCGAAGCTCGCTGGCTTTGATTGGCGGGCAAGACGGTCCGCCAAGCGACGGGTCTTCCACGCGCAGCAGGCCGATCAGCTCCCGTAGCGTGCCATGCACCAACCCTGGCTGATCGGCCTGGGCGCGCTGGTGGCTAAGTAAAAAGTCCGGGCGCACCAGGATGTCGTCGTCGATGAAGATCAATAGATCACCTTCGGCACGGACAGCGCCGGCGTTCCGCGCTCCAGCCCGCCCGAGGCCGGGCGTCTCGACAATACGGACGAACGGCGACTCCGCCAGCACCTCGCGAACCGCCGCTGTCGGATTGTCCGCCACGAGAATCAACTCGAAATCGCCAACACCGGTCTGCCCGGCAATGCCGGCTAGCGTGAGCCGCAGGCGCGGCGCTTTGCTATGTGCCGGAATAATGACACTCATGCTCATGATGCCACCTCCGGAGTGTACACGTCCTGCACGGAGCTGCACGAGATGCCAGCAGAGACATCCGGCGTTGAATAGAGAACCCCCATCGCCGAACCGAGGGAGCGCAACTTGCGATAGTCGACCTCAATGACATCGAGATCGCCAGTAGAGGCGCAGCCGATGCGCTCGAGCGCTGTTTGGACGAAGGCGCGATAAGGTGCGATTTTATCCTCGGTGTCAAACTGTAGCTCTTCCATGACACCCAGACGAGCCAGTGTCAAACGCGGTTCGCGCGTGCCGTTGGTGCTGAAGCCGAACGTGCTGTGCAAGGCCAGTTCGCCCTCGTCACCATAGGCAAGCACTGTAGTTTCGTCACGTTCCTGATGCGAAGCCCAGGCGGTCGATAGCCGCACAACTGCACCGGTCTCGATCAACAAGCAGCCGAACAGCTGGGTATCGACGCTGAGTTCTGCGTCAAGGTCGGCCGATGCATCGTCGCGCCAAGCAGCCAGAAAGCGCTGGGGGGCGGCGGCGCGCACTTGGCGGCTAAAGCCGGAATGGATGGTCGGATAGTCGAGCAGACCGAGGGCCACCTCCAGCAGATGCCAACCGAGGTCGCCCCCGGAGCCGGCGATGGCGCTGCCGGCGCGAGTAAACCAGGAGCCGAGGCGGGGTATGCCTGCCTGGCGACGCCAGCTGACATCGACGCAGTGCAGCCGGCCCAGGCCCCCCCCCCTGACCTGCTCGGCCATGCGACGCACATCGCTGCGGTATGAGGATGCAGAGGTCACCCACAAGCCGCATTGCTGGCGTCGGCTCAGGCCGATCAGATGCTCTGCCTGTTCGAGGCTGAAGCAAGCCGGCTTTTCCAGAATGACATGGATGCCTTGAGTCAAGGCGAAGGCGGCGTGCCCGACATGATGGACATTCGGCGAGCAAATGAAGGCAGCGTCGCAACCGGCAAGCGCCTTCGCGCTCAGTTCCGGCTCGATGCGGATGCCGGGGAAACGCGGCAGCAGCGCGCTTCCGACCTCGGGCGACGGGTCGACGACGCAGACGGGCTTGGCTCCCGCTTCCACCAAAAGCGGAAGCCACACATTCTGCACTACCCAACCGCCCCCGATCAGGGCGATACGGACCGCGCTCACGACCGGCTTATTCCATCGAGCACCTTACGCAAAGCCTGGACGATGCTCAGGGTATCGTCGCGCGAGCCGAGCAAGGCGCGGTGGTGGATCCAGATGCCGTTGCCAGCAATGTTCTCCGTCGCCGGGCAGGCGCGAATCAGCGCCTCCTGCGTTGTTTTCGGTGCAGGATCGATCCAGAAGCTAGGAATGCGATACAGGGCTTGGTAGGCGCGGAAGGCCGGGATGCCTTCCGCGATGAGACAGTCGACAACACGGTTGCGATCGAAAATGCGGCCATGTCGGTCGGTCTTCAGGGTGAGCATGTACATATAGTGTGGATGGAGGGTGGCATGCTCGTTGTGCTGCTGGATGTCGATCTCCGGTAGGTCGCTCAACGCCTGATTGAGTACGGAGGCATTTGCTTCGCGCACTTGCGTCTGCTGATCGAGGCGGGTGAGTTGCGCCCGCAACACGGCGGCCGAAAACTCGCTCAAACGCGCATTGGTGCCGACCACTGTGTGTTGATACGCGCGATCGCCTTGTGGGCGACCGCAGTTGCTGTACAGGAACACGCGCTCGCGCAACTCCTGAGAGGGACAGAGTACAATGCCGCCCTCGCCCGCCGTCATCAGCTTGAAGTTCTGAAAGCTGAAGCAGGCGAGCGTATTCCATTCGCCGACTCGCTTACCGTCTTGGCCGCGCGCCCCGTGCGCATGTGCCGCATCCTGTACGATGGTCAGGTCATGCTTGCGTGCGATCGCCTGCAAGGCTTCCATATCGCAGAAGTGGCCGGACATATGCACTGGAATGATCGCTTTCGTTCTCGGCGTTATCGCCGCCCCGACAGCACGAGGGTCGATGCAGTATGTCGACGCCAGAACATCGACCGGGATCGGCACCGCACCGATCTTCTGGCAGGCCATCGAGGTCGAGATGAAGGTGAAAGCCGGCACGATGACCTCGTCCCCCGGACCGATCCCCAAAGCCAGCAGCGACAACTCGAGCGCCACCGTGCCGTTAGCGATGGTCACAGCATGCTCGCAACCGTGGTGCGCGGCGAATTCCTTCTCGAAGGCGGTATTTTCATGACCGCTCACCCGCCACCATTGACCTTGGCGCAAGCTGCGAATGAGCGCAACCTCCTCGTTCTTGTCATACTGCGGCCAGGCGGGAAAGTTATCAATTCTGACCGGAAGACCACCGTCAATTGCAAGTTTCATATGATTCACCCAAAATAAATACAGGAAAAAACCGAGGGCCGAACTGCCGACCACGTAACGAGCGCTACTGCAACAAGGAGCCCATTTCACACTGCGCTGCAGGTGCCCGCCCCAACAAATGGGCGATGGTCGGAGCGATCTGCTGCATCTGAACCTCGGCGCCGGCATTAACCAAAGCGTGCGGACTATCCACCAGCACAAAACCTTTGTCGCGATGCCAACCGGACTGTGCTGTGCGACGCACATGATGCGCCCAACGCGACTCGCCCAAGGGGGGACGTTTCTCGTCCGCAGGTTTGATGACCAGTGTGGGTGCCAGATGCCGGTAAGCACCGGAGTAAAGTTCGTCGCGATGACTCACTCGCGCCACCACCGGCATACCGTCGTCGAATTTCAGCTCCATCAAGAATTGCGTCACCGTGTCGATTTCAGCAACGCTGGCAGCACCCTCATTATTCAGGTCGCTGCGCAACATGATGCCGTGCGACCCCTGTACGGTTTCCATCGCAAGGCTGCGCGCGTAATCGACCTGCCCATCATCGGTTTGCACCTGCAGACCGGCTGCTTGCAGCGCCTTGTTAATCGAATAGAAACCGTTGAGCTCGCCGAAACCGATTTCCGAGAAGACCAGCGTCGTCTCCGGTTCGAGCGACTGCAGGCGCCGGCAGGCTTGGTCGATGAAATCATAGGCTTGCAAAACGATCGGGCGACCTTCGCGGCTTTTTTCCTTCATTTCGTACCAGAGGAAATGCGAGACGCGGTCAATCAAGGTGAGGTTGACGATCATCACGTCAGTGTCTCTCGCCAACTCGAAGGCCGTGTCCAATTGTGCCGAGGCCACTCGCCAGGCATCTTTGGCGAACGTTTCGAAGGGTTGGCCGGTGTAGAACAAGGTGACGTCGTGAGCATAGCGAATGCCACGCTGATGTAAATCGGAGAGCAGGCGGCGCGGATAGCTGGTATTCATCGAGTACGACATCGGATAAGTCACCAGCTGCCCGTTCAGTGGCTTGGGAGGATGCGTGAGCTGCACGTTCACCACGTTAAAGCGCAAATCGCTTAGTTCCGGCCACTCCCAGAGGCGCGGCATCTTAACGTCGTCGGTCTCGAGCACACGCGGCATTTCGCCTGAGCTGTGAGCGCTCCAGTAGGAGAAGCAGCCGTGCTGCCCTGGATTTACGCCGGTGAATGCCGTGGCGAGATTGCTAGGTTCGTACGGCACGGGGCCACAATCGAGGCGGCGGTAACGCTGCCTTTGCAGATAGTTCGAGAACCACGGCAGATTACCTTTCGCGACTTCCTGCTCCAGAACCAATGGGTCCATCCCCTCGGCGATGATGATTAATGCTTTCATGTGTCGTCCTAGTCGTTCGATTCATGTGGTGACGTCCGTCCCGTCGGCCCAGCGCCTACGCCATCATTGACCGTATCGGCATCTATGACGGATGCTGCTGGCATACTCCCGGCAGTGCCAACCCGACGTATCAGCTCGGTGGCCGCCAGCACATAGCCGTGGCTGCCAAACCCGGCGATGACCCCGTGGGCGAGCGGAGCGAGGATCGAGGTATGCCGGAAGCTCTCCCGGCTCCAGATATTCGAGAGATGCACCTCGATCCAGGGCGCCGGAAAGTCTTCCAGAGCATCACGCAAAGCCCATCCGTTCATCATGAGGGCTCCCGGATTGACGATCAGCGCATCGACCTCACGCCGCGCTTCCAGACAATCGATAATTTGACCCTCGTGATTGCTTTGAAAAGCATCGACGGTCCAACCGTGGACAGCAGCCAGGGACTGGAGCTGCCGCGTGATTTCCTGCAAAGTGGTAGTACCGTAGATAGTCGGCTTGCGGGCGCCGAGTCTGGCGAGGTTCGGGCCGTTGATCATCAGAAGAGTCGGCATTTCTGTGGTTTCCGTAGTAGAGACAGGATGTCGCTTGGATGCTCGAGATGAAAATCAGCGGGATGCCTCAACACCTCTGCAGCTGGCCGATCCCACTTCGCTAGCGCCGTCATCACTCCAGCATTACGGCCGCAAGCCAGATCGGCGACGGCGTCGCCGATGAACAGTGTTTCCGCTGGATCGAGGTCGAGCCTGCACAGGATGCTCAGCGCCATGTCCGGGGCCGGTTTCTGATATGGCACGTCGTCGCAGCCGACCACCATAGCGAAATGGCGGTCGACCTCGAGATACTTGAGCAAAGCAGCGGCGCGCGCATGATCCTTGCCCGTCGCGATAGCCAGCGGCACCTTGCGGCGCTTCAGCTCCTCGAGCACGGGCAAGACGCCCTCGAACAAACTTACCTGACGCATGTTGCGGACGCTTTCGCGCATGAAGACGGCATGCATTTCCATCGGCAAGCCCATCTGCCGCATGATGGTAGGAAAGCTCTGCCCCAAGTAGCGGCAGTACTCGCTGAACGGGGGCGGAGCACCGTCGCCAACCACCTCCTCGTAGGCGGTGAAATAAGCGTTGCGCATGACGTCTTTGCTGTCGATCAGGGTGCCGTCCAGATCGAAGATAACGGCAGACACGGCTTCAGGCATGAGACGGTTCCATTAGCAAGGAGGCATGGTTCAATGTAGGGTCAACTGCTCGGACCATGTTCACCGCATCAAGCCGCAGCGGCACCAGAAAGTCGCAAATGTGCCGAATTTCCAGCTCTGGGTCCTCAACGATCGCTTCGTAGTGCAGCTGATGAAGCTGCATGTTCGGTCGCCTGTCGATCCACGCCAAGGTCTCGTCCATGTGACGGCGGTAGACGTCCTTGAGCTTGTGTGCTGAGAGGTCGTCCCACGAGGCGTCGGAGAAGTGCCTTGCCATATCTTTTTGCGAGCGCAAGACCGCGTCGATATCTCGATGCAGGAAGAGCAGACGGTAGTTCTTCGTCGCCGGCAGGTGACGCACGAAACGGGACACGATCTTCAAGGATTTGCCGGCAGCCGCATCGATCCAGTCGATGTAGCTATCCTTCTGCTTGACAGCCTCCCACTCGAAATAGCCGTGCGGGTTGCGCGAATTCTTCTTGCGGACCTCATCGGTTAGAGGCTCGATCCCGCCGAAGGCCAAGATGCGCATCAGCATAGAGGTGCCGGATCGCGGCAGACCGGATACGATGACGACGGAGTCGTCGCGTAAGACGGCGGCAGGGAGTACGTTCATGCAAGCGAGTGACTTCAGCATTTCATCCTTTGGGAGCAAAGATCGAACCGTCGGGCATCTGGCCCAACGCGGGCGTCGAATGCAGGGCAGGTGTCTCAGGCGGCAACGGTCGGCTGCCGATCCTGGATATATTTCTCCAAGGTCGCTATGGAGCTGACCAGTTCGATGGACAGATCCTCGTCGTTGATCTGGATGCCAAACTCGCCCTCCACCCGAATCAGGACCTCCAGCGCGTCGACCGAATTGAGGCCCAGCACCTCGATGACGTTTTTGTCCTGCAGTTCTTCCAGGGCGATTTCGCGGTTCATCGCGGCGGAAAAGACTTTGATTAAGCGTTCGGAAATTTTCATAGCTCAGGTCCTTGCATAGTGGTATAGAGGTTTAAACGATGCGATACCATGATCTCGGCTTTCATGACTTCCAACTTATGGAAGCCGAGATTCAACATCAGGAGGTCAACACTTTCTTCCTTAAGGTGGCACATACCACCATGTGTCATCCAATCCACGCCGATCGCAGCCCCGGCTCCGGCACCGATGAAGATTTCGTCGAGGATGATCACGCCGGACGGCTCCAGACGCTCAGTAAGCCGCATCAGGTTCCTGGCGACATCGTGATGGTGGACGGCGTTGTCCAGCACGAGGACATCGAACCGATCCGGCCCCGCGATCGCTTCGTCGAGAGAAATCTGCCGCACGCCAGCGACCGGCTCGGCGACCGGATTGAGTCCGCCCACGAGCAGGCACATGCCATCACGCAGGAGGCTTTTCTCGGCAAAGCGCTTGGAGTAGGCGCCGGATGTAGCGCTGAGGTCGAGGATACGGTAAGGTCCCGGACGCAACCCTACCAACTTGCGCAAAGCGAGCTGGACGGAGCGTTGTTTGTGCGGCCCATTCATAGCGCGCTGATAGCACTCGATGAACTCCGTGCTCGGGGTCCGCGCGGTGAACGGCCGCCGCAGACGGCCATGACGCACTATCGCGCTCAAACTGTCGATCTGGTTCCAGTGGCGAGCGGCTTCGCACTC
>DASVLY010000563.1:0-7815 GCA_036384635.1 Noviherbaspirillum sp.
GAGAGAACGGTTCTTTCGCCGACCGCAGCACCTTGCCGTCGGCAGTCGTTTGCACCGCGGGCCGCCAGACCACGCTGTCCCCGTCGAGGAAAGGATCGGCGCAATGCGCGCGCAATCCCTTGCCGAGCACGGTGGTCACATCCTCATGCAGCACACCGGCATCGAGCAATTCGCGGATCACGAAGCCGATGCCGCCGGCGGCATGAAAATGATTTACATCGGCTTCACCGTTCGGATAAATGCGGGCCAACATCGGCACCACCGCCGACAGCGTGTCGAAATCGTTCCAGTCGATCACGATGCCGGCCGCTTTCGCGATCGCGATCAGGTGCATCGTATGATTGGTCGATCCGCCTGTGGCCAGGAGCGCGACGATCGCATTGACAATCGCCTTTTCGTCGACGATATGGCCGACCGGGATATAGTTGCCGCCCTGCGCGCTGATGTCGACCGCACGGCGCGCCGCTGCCGCCGTCAGCGCATCGCGCAACGGCGTATCAGGCGTAATGAATGCCGAGCCCGGCAGATGCAAGCCCATCACTTCCATCAGCATCTGGTTGCTGTTGGCGGTGCCGTAGAAAGTGCAGGTGCCGGGACCGTGATACGACTGCGATTCCGACTCCAGCAGCTCTTCGCGGCCCACCTTGCCTTGCGCGTACAACTGCCGCACCTTCGCTTTTTCTGCATTCGAAATCCCGGTGGTCATCGGTCCGCCCGGAATGACCACCGCCGGCAGATGGCCGAAGTGCAGTGCGCCGATCAACAGACCCGGCACGATCTTGTCGCAGATGCCGAGATATACCGCCGCATCGAACATGTTGTGCGATAGCGCCACCGCAGTAGCCATCGCGATGGTATCGCGCGAGAACAACGACAGCTCCATGCCGGGCTGCCCCTGCGTGATGCCATCGCACATGGCCGGCGTGCCGCCGGCAAACTGCGCCACACCGCCGGCCGCCCTCACCGCTTCCCTGATGATCGGCGGAAAACGCTCGAACGGCTGATGTGCGGACAGCATGTCGTTATACGCCGATACGATTGCAACCGACGGACTGTGTTGCTGCCTGAGCCTGAGCTTGTCATTGGGCGGAAATGCGGCGAATCCGTGCGCAAGATTGGTACAGGAAAGCGTCGCGCGGTGTACAGCCTGGCCGCAAGCTGCATCCAGACGCGCCAGATAAGCGGAACGGTAAGGCCGGCTGCGCTCGACAATACGCCCGGTGACCGCCTTCAGAACAGGGTGAAGAGCCATGAGAATACTCCCTCGAAACCACATTTCTGAAACTTTACTACATTTTTATTTATATCTCCCGCCCTGCCATTGCTTCCAGCCACACTCCCTGCCTGCGCGGCCAATCATCGCCAATACGCGCCATTCTCCGAATAAAAATTAGAACACAAACACGCTGCCGGTTAATGCGTTATCTCAAAAGAGCTGCAAAAGATGCAAAATTTTTTGTAGTGAATTTACTAAAAAGTGATGTATAGTTAAGCTTGTGATTTTTCCGAACCACCCTCACATCATGGACCGGCCAACACTGCCCCATACCACAGCCTTCCAGGCGCTGACTTCGCACCACACCGAAGCCAGGAATTGGCAAATGCGAACCTTGTTCGCCGAGCAAGAAGACCGCTTTGACAGATTCTCGGTCGAGGCTGCGGGCCTGCTGCTGGATTATTCGAAAAACCGCCTGAACGCACACACCATGCAGTTGCTGATGCAACTGGCGCGCGAGCGCGGCGTGGAAGAACGGCGCGATGCCATGTTTGCCGGCGAAAAAATCAATACCACCGAACACCGCGCCGTGCTGCACACTGCGCTGCGCATGCCGCGCAACAGCAGCTTGATGGTGGATGGACAAAATGCGATTCAAGAGGTTCATGCGGTTCTCGACCATATCCAGGCTTTTTCCGAACGGGTGCGCTCCGGTCAATGGACCGGGCACAGCGGCAAGCCGATCACGGACATCGTCAACATCGGCATCGGCGGTTCCGACCTCGGCCCGGAAATGGTGTGCCGCGCATTGCGCCCTTTCGTGCATCCACGCCTGACGCTGCATTTCGTCTCCAATGCCGATGGGCATGATCTGGATGCAGTATTGGCGAAAGTCAATCCGGCAACGACGCTATTCATCGTTGCCTCCAAGACCTTTACCACTCGCGAAACCATGATGAATGCGCAGACGGCGCGCGAATGGTTTCTCGTACGCGGCAACAAAGCGGGCCTGACGAAACATTTTGTCGCGGTATCGACCAATACCGAGGCGGTGCGCAACTTCGGCATCGATCCGGAAAACATGTTCCCGTTCTGGGACTGGGTCGGAGGCCGCTATTCGATCTGGTCGGCAATCGGGCTGCCGGTTGCGCTGGCAATCGGATTCGACGGCTTCGCCGAATTTCTCGGCGGCGGCCATGCGATGGACCAGCATTTCCGCACCGCGCCGCTGGAGCGCAACATGCCGGTGATTCTTGGCATGCTCGGCATCTGGTACCGCAACTTCTTCGGCAGCGCGTCGCTGTCGATCGCACCGTATCACCAGGACCTGAGCCGCTTCGCCGCCTACTTGCAACAGCTTGAAATGGAAAGCAACGGCAAGCGGGTGACGAGAACCGGCCATGCGGTGGAGAGCGCCACCTGCCCGGTCATATGGGGCGATGTCGGCACCAACGGACAGCATGCCTATTTTCAGTTGCTGCACCAGGGAACGGATATCACGCCGGTTGATTTCATTGCCGCGCTCAAACCCTCGCACGACCTGCCCGGCCACCATACGGTGCTGCTCGCGAATTGCTTCGCGCAATCGGAAGCCTTTATGCGCGGCAAGACAGCCGAAGAAGTGCGCGCGGAAATGCGCGCGCAGAAAATCGATGAAAAACAGATCGACGCGCTATTGCCGCACAGGACTTTCCCCGGCAATCGCCCAAGCAATACCATCCTGATGGATCGGCTGACCCCTTCCACCCTCGGCGCATTGATCGCGCTGTACGAGCACAAGGTCTTCGTACAAGGCGTGGTATGGGACATCAACAGCTTCGATCAGTGGGGGGTGGAACTGGGCAAGGAACTGGCGAAGAATATTGAACCGGAGCTGACCGGCATTGCGCAACCCGACACGCACGACAGCTCCACCAACGCATTGATTGCGCGCGCCAAACGCGCCATGGAACGTTAGTGGTCCGTCACGCTTGAATTTTCAGTTGCGTTCGGAAAGTGCTCCGTAGGCTCCTTCCCCTTCAAGGGGAAGGTTGGGATGGGGATGGGTTTCGAATGCTGTGCCGAATGCTATTCAAACCCATCCCCACCCTAACCCTCCCCTTGAAGGGGAGGGAATACTACGGAGCGCTCCCCATGCACAATCCGAAAATCGCCGAGTGTCATGGCACTAGTGGATCACTTGTGGTTCGCCTCGCCAGTTCGAAAAACTCGCCTAAACTGAATCTTTCCGCTGGCTCAAGCATCTCCATCTCACATCATGCCTCTTACCGATTTCGACCTCGTCCTCTTCGGCGGCAGCGGCGATCTGGCAATGCGCAAGCTCTTGCCTGCGCTCTATAACCGCGACCGCGCCAACGACCTGCCTGCCACCGCCCGCATCATCTGTGTCGGACGGCATGAATGGAACCGTGAAGAATTCCTGAGCGAAATCGAGAAAAGTTCGAAGCCGCATATTCCTGTCGTCAATCTCGATGCCAAAGCATGGGACGCATTCTGCGCGCGCATTGCCTACGTATCGCTCGATGCAACCGACAGCAGCACGTACAAGGCGCTGATCAACGCGATGCGCAAGGATACCGCCGACATGCCGGTCACCCGTGTGTTCTACCTCGCAACGCCTCCCGGCCTGTTCGCGAAAATCTGCCACAACCTCGCCGGATGCAAACTGGCCACGCCCGATGCGCGTGTCGTGCTGGAAAAGCCGCTCGGACGCGACCTCGCGAGCGCAAAGCAAATCAATGCCGAAGTCGGCCGCGTGTTTGCGGAATCGCAGATCTACCGCATCGACCACTACCTCGGCAAAGAAACGGTGCAGAACCTGATCGCACTACGCTTCGGCAACGTGCTGTTCGAGCCTTTGTGGCGGCGCGAATGGATTTCCGACGTGCAGATCACGATTGCGGAAGAAATCGGCGTCGGCAACCGCATGGACTATTACGAAACCGCCGGCGCGCTGCGCGACATGCTGCAAAACCACCTGCTGCAACTCTTGTGCATCGTCGCGATGGAACCGCCCGTATCGGCCACGCCGAACGCAGTGCGCGACGAAAAGCTCAAGGTGCTGCATTCGCTCAAACGCTTCACGCCGCACACGCTGGTGCAAAACATTGTGCGCGGGCAGTACCGCTCCGGGCATGTGAACGGCGTCCCGGTGCCAGGCTATCGCAAGGAGCCCGATGCCAATCCTCATTCGCGCACCGAGACCTTCGTTGCGCTCAAGGCGGAAATCGACACCTGGCGCTGGGCCGGCGTGCCGTTCTATCTGCGCACCGGCAAGCGCATGGCCGATCAGCTCGCCGAAATCGTGGTGCGCTTCAAAAGCATTCCGCATTCGATTTTCGCGCAGCCCAACAGCAGCTTCCTGCCGAATTCGCTCATCATCCGCCTGCAGCCCGACGAAGGCCTGCAACTGAACCTGATGGCCAAGACGCCGGGCGACGGCATGCGCCTGCGCCCGGTCGAACTGGAACTGGATTTCCGCGAAACCTTCAGACAGCCGCGCATGGAAGCGTACGAGCGATTGCTGCTCGACGTGCTGCGCGGCCAGCTCACGCTATTCATGCGCAGCGACGAACTGGAAGCCGCATGGGAATGGGTGGAACCCATCCTCAACTGGTGGGAACACGAAGGCGGCGACCCGCTGCCCTATGCCGCCGGCACCTGGGGTCCGGCGGCTGCCAGCGCGCTGATCGGGCGCGACGGCTTCCAGTGGCGCGAGGAGTCGTTGCCGGAACTGTAGGCGCACTCGCTCCAATCACTCTTTTTACCGGCACGCCGTCGCCCGCAGTAAACTATGCGCTCCATGCGCTGCGCGTGACGACATGCTCCCTTATGCTGCTTGATTCCATCCGTACCCAACTCGACGCCCTCTCCAAGTCGGAGAAAAAAGTCGCCATCGCCGTACTCAAAAACCCGGACCTTGCGGTATCGGGCAACATCACCGCACTCGCAAAAAATGCGCAGGTATCCGAGCCGACCGTCGTGCGCTTCTGCCGCGCGCTCGGCTACGACGGCTGGCACGAGTTCAAGCTCAAGCTCGCCCAGGGCCTGGCACTGGCGCTGCCGCACGCCGATGAATCGCTGGCGCAGGACGACCTCGCGGCCGACCTGGTCAGCAAGATATGCAGCCGCTCGATCAACACCCTGCTCGATCTGCGCAACAACCTGAACCCGGCCGCAATCGAACAGGCGCTGGAGCTGCTGGCGCGCGCGAACAAGATCGAGTTCTACGGCCAGGGCACCTCCGGCATCGTCGCCGCCGACGCGCAGCACAAGTTCTTCCGCTCGGGCGTGCCCACCGTCGCCTACGCCGATCCCCACATCCACAGCATCTCGGCATCGCTCCTCAAAAAGGGCGATGTGGTGGTCGCGATCTCCCAGCGCGGCAACAGCGCCGCGCTGCTGCGCAGCGTGCAGATCGCAAGAAAAGCCGGCGCCGACGTCGTTGCGCTGACCCCGAGCGGCACGCCGCTGGCAGAGCTGGCGACGGTGCTGTTGCCGATCGATCTGAGCTTCAACATCGACCCGTACACGCCGATTTCGGCACGCCTGGCGCATCTGGTAGTGATCGACATTCTCGCGGTCGGCCTGGCATTAAAGCGCGGCCCGGAATTCCGCAAGAAGATGCAGAACGCGCAAAAGTCGCTGCAAAAATACGACTTGCAATTCGATTCCTATTTCCGGCACGTGCCCAACACCTGATATTGATGCAAATCTAATAGTTCGGGCATCAGAGCTGATTGCAATCCGATTATCATGCTGTTTTTTCCTCTTCAGCCAGTCTCATGAACCAACTCGAACAACTGAAGCAATACACCACGATCGTCGCCGACACCGGCGACTTCCAGTCGATCAAGTCCTTCGCGCCGCGCGATGCGACCACCAATCCATCGCTGATCCTCAAAGCGGTGCAGAAAGACGAGTACAAGCCGCTGCTTGAAAAAGCGGTGCGCGATCATGTGCGCAAATCGAGTACCGTCATCACCGATCAGTTGCTGGTCGCATTCGGCCTTGAAATCCTGAAGATCATCCCGGGCCGCGTGTCGACCGAAACCGATGCGCGCCTGTCGTTCGACACCCAGGCGACAATCGACAAGGGCCGCGCGCTGATCGCGCTGTACGAAGCCGCAGGCATCCCGCGCGAACGCATCCTGATCAAGATCGCATCGACCTGGGAAGGCATTCGCGCCGCCGAAGTGCTGGAAAAGGAAGGCATCCACTGCAACATGACGCTCCTGTTCGCGCTGCCGCAGGCCATCGCCTGCGCCGACGCCCGCGTGCAACTGATCTCGCCTTTCGTCGGCCGCATCTATGATTGGTACAAGAAATCGACCGGACAGGAATACACGGGCGCGGACGACCCGGGCGTGCAATCGGTGAAGCGCATCTACAACTATTACCGCAAGTTCGGCTACCGGACCGAAGTGATGGGCGCGAGTTTCCGCAACACCTCGCAGATTACCGAACTGGCCGGCTGCGACCTGCTGACCATCAGCCCCGAGCTGCTGCAGAAACTCGCCGAAAGCGATGCGCCGGTCACGCGCAAACTCAGCCCGGAACAGGCGCAGGCCGCCGAGCTGCAGAAGCTGAACCTGGATGAAAAAGCGTTCCGCTTCATGCTGAACGAAGACGCGATGGGAACGGAAAAGCTGGCCGAAGGCATCCGCCTGTTCTGCGCGGATGCGGTGAAGCTGGAAAAGATGATCGAGGCTTTGCGCTGATTGCGAGCGCCGTTCCGGCGAACCTGTTGCCGGAACGGTATTGCGTGCTCAGGCGTCACCTGTGCGTCACCGCATCGGCCATCGCAACAGATTTGATCGCGACGTGGCCCCTGACGAAGGGCCGGCCTCCGCCAATTTCCGAGTAAGTCCTATTTGATCTACTTCAAGCCGAACTGACATATCCAAGCGCTTGCGTGGCTTAGAACTAAATTGGCCTTATTGATTGAATTCCAAGCTGAGCCACAAAACTCATTCGTCGCTTCCTGGAAATCAATAGCGGCTAGCCATCTCCGGGATGATCTGAAGGTCACCCCTCCAGCTCATCGGACCAGATCTGACATCGATCTCGCAAACCCCGGTACTTGGCCATCGCCATAAGGAATGCCTTGCTATCGTGCCGGTGTCGCAACGCCTTTCCCGCGTTCCGCCTTGCACAAGGCACCATGGTCGATCAGGAGGATTTATGAATTTCCGCACGCTCTGGTTCACACTCGCCGTGATGATGGCATCGGCCCCCGCGGCGCACGCCTGGGACAACGATTCGGGTAACAGCAGCCAGCCCCCTACCGAGAGTGCCAAGCAAGCCAGGAAGCTAGAGAATCAGGTTCATCGCCTCCAGGCCGAGCTCAAGGCCAAGGGGTACGAAGTCGCGCGCGGCTCCTTTAAGCTATTCACCATCGATGACTGCCAGTACACCATCGATGTGATCGGAAACTGCCTCGGAGACAACCCTGCGGCACCCTACGTCATCGCCGGCGTGCCCTTGTGGCCGGACGAATTCGTGGACGAATCCTTGCGGAATCTGATAGGGCCGTTGCCGGATGATGAATGGGCAACCTTCCGCCTCGACAAGAGAGAGGCCGTGCTCGTTTTTGGACT
>DASVLY010000564.1:0-4887 GCA_036384635.1 Noviherbaspirillum sp.
CCCTGCAACCGTTGTTGTTACTTGTGCGTCAAGGTGAGTGGTCGGAGGGGCGTTCAAGTTCCTGCCTACCAACCGATTTTGTGACGCTCCTCGGTTTCCCGGTGCCGCGCGTCGTCATCCGCATGCAGGTAATGGCTGGTCGTGCTGATCGATTCATGACCCAAGTTGTCGCGGACGTGACGCAAGTCAACTGCATTGTTGGCCATATGGGAGCCGGCCGTATGCCGCAGCCAGTGCGCGGATGCCTGCTCGACGCGATCCGCAATCGCGTGGTAGTCCTCGCCGCGCTGACGCAACCGGGTGGCCGTGGCCGCAAACACCTTCTTGACGATCGCGTGCACGGTGCCGCGCGTCATCGGCTCCTTCCGCTCCCCGATCGGCAGCAGCAAAGGCAGGGCTTCGCCGGGCAATGGGAGCGGAGCAAGGCCTTTTTCGCGGCGATAGCGGGCCAGTTCTACCATCAATTCGTTCGTCGCCGGCACGATGCGCGTCTTGTCGCCCTTGCCGGTGATCTCGAGCCACCAGCGTTCTTCGCCATCCCTGTCGCGCCGGCAGAAGAACCCAGCCATCGCATTGCCAACCACCTCGGAAATCCGCAGGCCGCACAGGTACAGCAACGAAAACAGCCAGCGCAACCGGAAGTAATGTTCGCGTTCCCGATCGGTCTCCTTCGGCATCTGGTCGATCGTCATCTTGACCACGGCCCACAGATCGGCCTCGATATAGCGGGTGATGCGCGGCTTGGCGCGGCGGGCGCGCTGGCGCGATAGCGAAAGCGGGTTGCCAGCCAAGTAGCCGGCATTGACCAGCCACGAAAACATCGTGTTCAATATCACGATTGCTTGCCGCTGGCTGGACGGCGCGAGCGGCCCGGCGAACGGGCGCACATGGCGGATCACCTTGAAGCGGGCCGGCACGAATTCGAGTTGCTCCGACACGTCCTCGCCCAGATGCTTGAGCGCCCCGCCGCACGACGGGCAGGCGTCTTCGGCCGGTGCATGCGCTTGTTCCTCGCGCGGCAGGTGCGCCGGCAACGGCTTCTTCTGCGCCGGCGCACGGAACGGCCGTCGCTGGCGCTGCGCGCGGCTGGCCGTCTGCCCTTCGTCGGCCTGCAGGTCTTCCAGGCGCGGTTCGAGCTGTTCGAGTTGCCGGTCCAGCTTCTCGGACTTGCGGCCGAATTGCATGCGCCGCAGCTTGGCAATCCTCAGCTTGAGGTGCTCGATCTCGGCGGCGCCGGTGGGGAGTTGCCTTGCTCTTGGTATGCAAGTCATCCACGGCACTCCGGTGGTCGGCGATCTTTTTTGCTGCTGTCATGGAATAGATGACGCAATGTCCACGCCCCAGAAACGACTCGCTACCGAAGTCAAGGATACCGATCCACTCGGTGGTCAGCGAGAGCCCATAGAGTCACATCGAGGCGCGCTGCCTTCTCCGAAGCACCGGTGTCATGGTCGACTGAGTCAAGCAGCAGGGAAAGATGCCTTTGTAGGAGCGCATCCGCTCTCGCATATGTGACGGGCGACATCGCACCTCTCGCATCGCTAAAAGCGATTAATGAGGGTGCGTTGCGCCCGATCTCCTCCACCTCAGCAGACGCTTGCGGAGTAGCTTCGGCACTCGCCGCCGACTTCTGGCTTGTGTTGGTATTGTTGCTGTTGGCAGTGTGTTGCGTCTGCATTGTCCGTTCGAACCGAACACGATCGTTATTCAGACGGACGAGATTTTTTTCACTGCGAACCAGCTTGTCGGAAACAGTGATGACATTGCAAGCTGCGAGATGCCGCACAACTGGCCGAAGAGCGCTTCCATGCCGCTGAAAAGCGAGCGTTGCTGGAAATCGATCGGGAGCGCGGTGCAGCAGGCCAGACTTCAGGAGCAACTGGGCCATCTGCGCCAGAAGACTGGTCCCCATATTCACCAATGGGCCGATCACGGGTGACAAAATTTTCGGGGGTTCCGGCGTACCTCCCCAACCCAGGCGTATATCCATAAAATGCAATATACCGGTAGAGGATATTTCCCGCCCAAGACCAGCGCACTCGCGCCAAAGCGCTCGGGCGCAAGCAGCCAGAAAAGAAGGGCATATTCCGTTTTCGATTTGGCAAGCGCGTTGCAGTTCGTACCTGATCTGATAACGATCAAGAACATCGCCGCCTCAATGCAACGCGTGCGTTGCGCCGCACTCTTAGTTCTGCTCAGGACAGCGCGCATCCGGCGCATTGAACAATGGCATCCCTTATTCGTTACCTGTTGGCGCTTGGCATGATACTGCTCGCATTTGCCTGCGACCGGCAAGGACGGCCGATTGAGGAGTTCGGTCTCAGTCGCCTGGCCAAAGGTATTTCATCCGAAGGCGACGTGCGTGCAGTGATGGGGCCGCCGGATACCGTGCAGGAAGAGGGGGATGGCAGGCGCACGCTGGAATATCCGAAAGGACCGGAAGGCGCGCGCACCTGGTTCTTCTATATCGATCCATCCGGCAAACTGCAGGACTACCGGCAGGTGCTGACCGAAGAAAATTTCGCACGCATCAAGCCCGGCATGCGTAGCGATGAAGTGCGGCGCATGCTGGGCAGGCCGCGCACCGTCATGCGATTTAACTTGAAAAATGAGGAAGTCTGGGACTGGCGCTATTTGAGCGGCAACACCGTGCGCTTATTCAACGTGCATTTCGATATGACGAGTGGCAAGGTGACTCAGACTTCAAGTTCCGCTGTGGCTGATTATTCTTAGTTTTAGTTGCCTGTTGCCAGCTTTCCACCGGCTGAAAATTTGAAAAGTTGATGAAACCGAAACAGATTTCCTCTGTCTCATTAACTGGGGAGTATGCGGGCGTTTGCCAGAATGCAAGCCTGCGTGATCGTCCATGTGCCCGATTCCTTTCCTGTATTACGAATGGAAGAGGGCGTTCATCAAATCGCTTATGGAGGAAATAATGAGGAAAATTTCTTTGGCCATTCTGATTTCCCTGCTGTCGGCAGCGGGTGTGTCGCTGGCGGAAGTAGCGGCGCCATCGACGGAGATTCGTGAAAGCACCGACCCTTCCACGGCGGCGGCGGTGGAACAGCGTGCGGCGGAAATCCAGGCGCAGCAGGAGCAACAGCAGGGACAGACGTCAGGCGGGTCGGCCTCTGCGGATGAAACCAGGAGCAAGAAATCCGGAAAGCACATGCAGAAGAAAAAACATCATCCCAAGAAGGCCGGAAAAGAAGATACCTCCGGTGCCTCAACCGGTCAGTCCTCTGATCAAAGCGATACCACATCCGGCAACAAATAATTCTTGCAAACGGCAAAGCCTGCGCAAGCAGGCTTTTCAATGCATAGCGTCCACTGTGCCGATCCAGTCGAAAATCTCGGGCCACAGGCGCTCATGCGCATTGCGCCCGATCAGTGCGCCTACATGCGCAAGCCCGACTCCGATGTCGCCGTGATAGGGTAGTACGCGCTTGATCCTGCTGGCTGCAGCTTCCTGGAAATCGATGATGGAAGCCGGAGGAATGATCAGGCTGCGCGGGTCGTATACCGCCAGCAGCGGCGACACCACATCGGACGGACCGAGCTGACGACCATGGATGGTCAGCTGTCCCCGCATGAAGCGGTCTTCGCGGTACAAATGATCAACAACCTCCTCGAACAGCGGACGCGCCATCGACGCTTCATCCATCGTCCAGCGCTGCACCAGCAGATGGCCTTCCAGGGTATTCAGCGATTCGAGGCTGTTGACGAAATCCGCGTAGCGTTCGGCACAGAATGAAGTCGGCGACGCGGCGATGCTCACCTGGCTCAACAAGGAACCGGGGATCGTGTCGAACCATCGCGCGATGCTGATAGCATGCGGACCGAAGCTCACCAGCGGCGTGAAGGAACCGGACGCATCGGCAAAGTGCAGCGGCGCTTCCACCGACACCAGTCCCGCGACCCGTTCCGCATGCAATGCCGCATAAATTGTGGCAAACACGCCGCCTAGCGAATGACTGAGCAGAAAAACCTTCCTGCCGCGACGATGATGTGTCCGAATCGCACCGATGCAGCGGTCGATCAGCGTATCTGCGTACTGCTCCAACCCGTACGCTGTGCTTTCGCCGGCCGGATCGGTCCATTCGATCAGGTACACCTGCAATCCGTGCGCGAGAGCATGCCGTACCACGCTGCGGCCGGGCGATAGATCCCAGATGTAAGGCCGTTTGATCGGTGCCGGAATGATCAGCGCAACCGGGCCGTTGGCACTGCGGCTGCCGTAATGCCGCAGCCGCATGCCGGGCCGCTCCAGTATCTTGTTCCAAGGGCTTTCCAGCGCTCTCACTCCCATGCTGTCCATCATCGCGCCGCGCCGCCGGCGCGTCTGGTCCAGTGTTTCGTACCACAGGCGGATTCCGTTTGGCAGCGTGTACATGCGGATTTTCTCCTTGTTTCTTTGTCTGCAACTATCGCAAATTGTTCAACCGGATGCAGTGTTGTAAAACAAGGAAAGCATTCAGGGATTTACTCTTGCCTTGGCAAAAGCAGGAACTTGACCATGCCTTGCGCATGGACAGGCCTGGGAACCTCCACCCGGTATGGCACCCCATACAGCTTGTCTTCCACGTAAAACACGAGCGAGTCCTTCGCTAAGTAGGGAGAAGCAATCTCCGTTACGTCGAAGGGGGCGAAATCGGCGGTCGACGGACTATTGCTGAAAGCTGCCTTGCCATGACGGACCAGAGCAGCATAGCGGCGGCGGAATTCATCCGGGTCATCGATCAAGGTGAAGCCAGAGCGGCGAGTGAAATGGAGGGTGAGTTTGCAATACAGCGGCAACTGTTCCGCCGTGCCCAGTTCAGGATGTGCTACGGCCAGCTCAGCCATGGAGCCGTAGCACTGTCCGGCTGCGATAACGAGCGGGCACTG
>DASVLY010000565.1:0-2295 GCA_036384635.1 Noviherbaspirillum sp.
TGTTCCACTTCATGTCGTTTTCCGCCCCGTTCGTGATCGGGCCGGACAATCCCCGGCTGTACTGGTTCGATCCGCAAACCATGAAGCCGCTGGTGGAAAGTCCGGGCCATGTGCGGGCGCTGACGGCGCTGGTCGAACTGGTGCGGTTCGGTCCGCGGGACATGCTCAACTGGGATCTGGGCAAGAGCTGGGATCTCTTCCTGGCCGGGCGGGCTGCGCTTACCTTCACTTGGGGCGATCTCGGCGGATTGGCGCAGCAGGAAGGCAGCAAGGTCAAGGGCAAGACTGGTTCTGCGCCGCTGCCCGGCAGCAGCGAGTATTACAGCATTGCGCATCGCAAATGGATCAGGACGGCGCAGCCCAACATCGTGGGCAATACCACCGGCGGTTCCTGGGCCGGGGTGATCTCGAAATACTCCAAAGCGCCGGAAGCCACCTACTATTTATTCGCCTTGCTGGCGACCAGGGAAAAGTCGCAGGTGTATGCGGCGCGTGGATGGGACGGCATCGATCCGGGGCGGATCTATCATTTTTTGCCGCCCGACGGTACCGGGCAGATCGAGACGTACCTGAAGGCAGGCTGGAGCGAGACGGATGTGCGGGAATATCTGCATGCGTATTTCGAGAATTTCAACAACAAGTTGCAATTGCCGTATTTGCGCATTCCCGGTGCTTACAGTTATTGGCAGGCGCTGGACGTGCATTTGGCGGAGGCAGCGGCGGGACAACTGAGTCCGGAGGCGGCATTGAAAGCAACCGCGGTCGATTTCGAGGAAATCACTCTGCGGCTCGGACGCGAGCAGCAAAGACGCGCTTACCGCACGTCGCTAGGACTGTAACGTGCCTGTCCGAAAAATTTTCGCTTCGTTTACGTACCGCCTGAAGCCGTTTGGCATTGGCCGCAAGCTTACGCTTGGCTTCGGTACATTGGCCCTCATCACACTGTTGGTCGTCACGCTGGCCTTCGTTGCCGGGCGCAATGCCACCATGGATATCCATCTTACGGAGGGAGCGAGGGCCCCTGCCGCCCTGGCATCGGCGCATGCGCAGGCCAACCTGCTGAGAATGCAACAGCATGTGCGAGGCTACCTGGTGCTTTCCTCTTCGGAGGATATCGAGCAGTACCATCTTGCCAGGCAATCCTTCGAGAAAAACCTAGCTTCGTTACAGTCCATGGCCGGCAACTGGTCCAAGGAAGAGGTGGCATGGATTGCCGAATTGACCGCCACCTATGCCCACTGGACCACATTGCCGCCGCATCTGTTCGAGCTGCATGACAATCCACTCAAGAACCGGCCTGCCTTGCGGATCGCGCGGGTTGACATCCAGGCGCTGAGGATCGGGATTCTGGATGCGATTGATGATGTGATCGCTATTCAGAAAACGCTTGGCGTATCGCCGCAAAATCGGGAATTGCTGGCCGACCTGCTGGGCTTTCAGACTTCGTTCGATGCGATGGCAACCAATCTGATGGCATATGGCGCTTCGGGAGAGCTCAACTTCAAGCTGGCTTACGGTCCGCAACTGGCGACCAATGCAGCGATCTGGAATACCTTGTCCAGCAAGCGCGGCCTGTTGTCTGCCGGACAGCGCGTCAAGCTCGACGAGATTGCACGCGACCGGGCGCAGTTTGCGGAACTGGCGCTGAAAATCATCAGCATCCTCAATGGCGAGCACGCCTATGAGGACCTGTACCTGTATCGCACCGAAGTCGCGCCCCAGGCCGAAGTCATGCTTAGTCTGCTGGGGAAGGTGACGCAGCACCAGCAGGTGCAGTTGAAAAGCGGCTTGGCGCACGCCCGCAGCAGTTTGTCCGATGCGCGTCTGCAAATGGCGGCAGGCGGGTTGCTGGCAGTCGTGATCAGCATTGTCATGACTTATCTGTTTCGGCGCAGCATTGTCGGCCCGGTACGCCGCCTGACCAACGTGGCAGAACAGGTTGCGGCCGGCAACCTTTCCGCGCGTGCCGCAATCGAGTCGCGCGACGAGATTGGCATTCTCGCTGCCAGCATCAACATCATGACGCAACGGTTAACCCAGACCATTGGACACCTGGAAACGGTCATTACGGAAGTACAGCGCGCCAGAGATGCCGCGGAAGCTGCGAACCGGGCCAAGAGCGCATTCCTGGCCAACATGAGTCACGAACTGCGTACGCCATTGAACGGTATCCTGGGCTACGCGCAGATACTGCTTCGCGACAAAAAACTGAGCGAGCACGAAATAACAGGGCTGAACGTCATTCAGCAAAGCGGCCAACATCTGCTCACGCTGATTAACGATATTCTGGATTTT
>DASVLY010000566.1:0-6054 GCA_036384635.1 Noviherbaspirillum sp.
GTGTTCATCGCTTCGGCGGGTCTATTTCCGCAGAACACGGCTTGGGTGCGCTAAAGCGCGATGAGATCCTTCAATACAAATCCGCGGTAGAAATGAAGTTGATGCTAACGCTAAAACACGCGCTTGATCCGCATAATCTAATGAACCCAGGAAAGGTGATACGAGGATGAAGAGAGGGTCGCGTTTATTGTTTGCAGGACTTTTTCTGGCACTATCGATGCCGGCATTCGCCATCTACAAATGCGAAGTGGACGGCAAGTTCAGCTATGGCGACACCCCCTGCCCCAATGGCAAAGCATTCGATCTTGCCGTTTCCGCTCCTGACGCTGCGACCGCAAGACAGCAAGCATCCCGGGAAAAAAGCGTATTGCGGCACCTCGAAAACGACAGACACAAACGCGAAGCCAGGGAAGAAAAGAAACAACAGCAGGTCGCCCGCGCTTATGCGAACAGACAGAAAAAATGCGTAGCGCTGGCTCGCAGAAGAAAATGGGCCGATGAAGACCTTGCTTCGGCCAAGTTGAAATCCATAGAAAAGGCAAAGCGCAAGTCGCGCCGCTTGGCCGAGGAGTACGATGCGCAGTGCAACACGTAGCCCACCACATGAAGAAAAGTTGGCCTGCCCAACTGGATTCGAACCAGTGACCCTCAGCTTAGAAGGCTGATGCTCTATCCAACTGAGCTATGGGCAGTGCGCGAAAAACACCGACAGCATGCATCGGTGGAGATTGCGGATATTACATCTAATAACGAGTGCTTTCAACGACTGGTTGTTAACGTTTATTGCCTGACATCATTCAGACATCTCCACACATTGGCACCGGAGGCCGACTTATACCAATCTGCAGCCATAACGTGACAATGAAATCGATGGTTTTTTTTCGTTTGGCAAGGGTGAAGCCTGGGTTTCGAGCGACATGTCGCTCGCCGGCGTAACGGTATCGGCATGCAAGCCGATACGCGCCCCGCAAGGGAGAGGAGGTGCCATAGCGAGCTATGGCAACGACGAGCAACGCAGTCAGACGGAAAAAGACGCGATTTCATGTTGCGTTATGGCTGCAGATTGGTATTAAATGAGACAACCGCCATGTGCCGACAGCCGGCAAAGCTTGATCTAAATAAACTTACCGATGGAATGGCTAGCGGCGTTTGGAAAAATCGCGGACCTCATTGAGTTCCGCTGATTTAAAGACGTGCCGGCAGAAACTGCTGCAGACCGTATGAGGAGACTGGTCGGGGCGAGACGATTCGAACGTCCGACCACCTGATCCCAAATCAGGTGCGCTACCAGGCTGCGCTACGCCCCGAGAGACACGCATCATACCTTCCCCAGCTCGGGCGGTCAATTTATTACTGCCGTTGGCAAGAAAGCATGATGGCCTTATCAGCAACTTCAAGAGTCAGAGCGATCTACTTCAACTCAAACAACCACCCTGTCGGCAATCCGCCGTGCCATTCTTTGTGCAGTATCCGCGCTCTTGGCTTCCACCATCACCCGAATCAGCGGCTCGGTGCCGGATGCGCGAATCAGCACCCGGCCCTCATCGCCAAGCTCTGCTTCGACGATCTCTTTCTCGCTCATCAGCGCGACGTTCTTCTGCCACTCGAAGCCCGGCATGACCTTCACGTTGATCAGGCTCTGAGGATAAAGCATCAGGTCGGACGTGGCTTGCGCCAACGTCTTGCCGCTGCGTTTCAACGCGGACAAGACCTGCAGCGCCGACACGATGCCATCGCCGGTGGTGTGTTTGTCGAGAAACAGTAAATGCCCGGAACCTTCGCCACCGATCAGCCAGCCTCGTTCCTGCAGAATTTCAAGTACGTAGCGATCACCCACTTTGGCGCGGGCAAAACCGATGCCCATTTGCCGGAATGCCACTTCCAACGCCATATTCGTCATCAAGGTGCCTACCACTCCCTCGACTTGGGCCGTCGCCATACGATCCTTGACCATCACGTACAGCAATTCGTCACCGTTATACGGACGCCCGGCGGCATCGACCATCAGCAAGCGATCGGCGTCGCCGTCGAGTGCAATACCAAGATCCGCCTTATGCGCCTTCACTGCTGCAGACAGAGTGGCAGGTGCGGTTGCGCCGACATTGTCATTGATATTCAAGCCATTCGGCTGGTTACCGATTGCAATCACCTCAGCACCAAGCTCATGAAATACATCAGGCGCGATGTGATAGGCAGCACCGTGCGCGCAGTCAACCACGATTTTCAGGCCACGCAAATCCAGTTCGGTTGGAAAGGTGCTCTTGCAGAATTCAATATAGCGACCGCGCGCATCATCCAATCGCTTGGCCTTGCCCAGCTTTTCAGCGGACACGCATTCGATCGGAGCATCGAGAGCCGCCTCGATTGCTGCCTCCACCGCATCCGGCAGCTTGTTACCCACAGCGGAAAAGAACTTGATGCCGTTATCGTCATACGGATTATGCGAAGCCGAAATGACCACGCCGGCGGACAGACGCAATGCGCGCGTCAGGTACGCGATAGCCGGTGTGGGCATCGGCCCGGCGAGCATTACATCCATCCCGGCAGCGGCAAAACCTGCCTCCAATGCCGCCTCCAACATATAACCGGAAATGCGTGTGTCCTTACCGATCAATACAACCGGCTTGCCGCTCGTCGTATCCGCTTGTGCCAACACCTTGCCGGCCGCATAGCCCAGACGCATTACCAGATCAGGCGTAATCGGCAACGCGCCTACCCTTCCCCTCACACCATCGGTGCCGAAATATTTACGTGTCATTTATTTATCCTTCATTATTTCCCTGGGCTGCCTGCCAGACCTTGATCGCATCAACCGTTTCGGCCACATCATGAACCCGGAGAATCCGGGCACCATGCGCGATGGCCGCCAGATTGGCTGCAATACTACCCGCCAGCCGTTGCTCTACCGGTTTGCCGGTAATTGCTCCTATCATTGATTTGCGTGACACGCCGGCCAGCACCGGCAATCCGAGTTCGGCAGTGAATTTCCCGATGCTTTTTAGAAGAGCGAGATTATGCTCCAATGTTTTGCCGAAACCGAAACCAGGATCGATGCACAAACGCTCGCGCCCGATACCTTCTGCCTCCATTGCTGCAATACGTTGCCGCAAGAATTCGGCAACGTCGCTACTCACATCTTCATACTGTGGTTGCAACTGCATGGTCGAGGGGTCGCGCTGCATATGCATGATACATAGTGCGCAGTCGCCCTCCTTGACTGCAATCAATGCCCCGGGTGCCCGAAAGCCGTTGATATCGTTAATCATGTCAGCGCCCGCAATGATCGCTTCGCGCATGACTTCCGACTTGTAGGTATCGACGGACAAGGGCTTGCCGCAATCGCGCAGCGCGTAGATCACTGGTATCACGCGGCGTAGTTCCTCATCTGGCGGCAGCGGTTGAGCGCCAGGCCGGCTCGATTCGCCCCCAATGTCGATGATGTCAACGCCTTCCGCGATCATTTGCTCTGCATGCGACAACGCCAGTTCCAGCGACTGGAACCGACCGCCGTCGGAAAACGAGTCGGGCGTCACATTGAGTATGCCCATGACCAGCGGTCGTGTATGACGGTCGAGCGAAAAACGGTACCGCCCGCATTGCAAATACTGTGATGTCATATATCAGTAAACAAAAAAAGGGCGAGGATTTTTTCCTCACCCTTATGCTGCCTTAATTCAGCGTTGCCGCGAAATCAGGCCGGTGCCGGCGCATTCGGGGATACGCCTCCCGATGTGCTGTCCGAAGCAGACCGTTTGACCGGCAAACCTGCTTTCGGCGGACGCGGATCACGGCCTTCCATGATATCGTTGATCTGGTCCGCATCGAGGGTTTCCCATTCGAGCAGTGCGTTGGCCATGATCTCGACCTTATCTCTGTTTTCTTCCAGCAATTTACGCGACAATGCATATTGCGCATCAAGAATCAGGCGGATTTCCGTGTCCACCTTTTGCTGCGTCGCTTCCGACACAGTCTTGGCAGTCATGCGACCGAAGTAAGCATCCTGCTCGCTGTCCTCATAAACCATGGTACCCATCGTTTCGGACATACCATAGCGCGTGACCATCGCCCGTGCCAGTTTGGTCGCACGTTCGAAGTCATTCGATGCACCGGTCGACATCTGATGCATGAAAATCTCTTCAGCTATACGTCCGCCGAACAAAATCGCGATCTCTTCCAGTATCTTGTCCTTGTACATGTTCACACGGTCATGCTCCGGTAATTGCCAAGTCAAGCCCAGCGCGTAGCCACGTGGCATGATGGTGACTTTATGTACCGGATCGGCTTTCGGCAACAGTTTGGCGACCACTGCATGACCAGACTCGTGGTAAGCCGTGTTACGACGCTCTTCTTCGCGCATAACGGCGGACTTGCGCTCCGGCCCCATCACGATCTTGTCTTTTGCGTCCTCGAAATCCTGCATTTCTACCAAGCGCTTGTTGCGGCGTGCGGCGAACAATGCGGCTTCATTCACAAGGTTCGCCAGATCGGCACCGGAAAAGCCTGGCGTACCGCGCGCGAGAATATCGGCTTTCACATCCGGTGCAATTGGCACCTTGCGCATGTGCACGTACAGGATCTGCTCGCGACCACGAATATCCGGCAGGCCGACCATCACTTGGCGGTCGAAACGTCCTGGGCGCAACAACGCCTTGTCCAGCACATCCGCGCGGTTGGTTGCTGCAATCACGATCACGCCGGAATTAGCCTCGAAACCATCCATCTCGACCAACAACTGGTTCAAGGTTTGCTCGCGCTCGTCGTTGCCGCCGCCCATGCCTGCACCGCGATGACGTCCGACCGCATCGATTTCATCAATGAAAATGATGCAAGGAGAATGCTTCTTCGCGTTTTCGAACATGTCGCGCACGCGGGAAGCTCCCACGCCGACGAACATTTCGACGAAATCGGAACCGGAAATCGTAAAGAATGGTACTTTCGCTTCACCTGCGATCGCGCGCGCCAAGAGCGTCTTGCCAGTGCCCGGAGGCCCCACCATCAGCACGCCGCGCGGAATGCGACCGCCCAACTTCTGGAACTTGGTCGGATCGCGCAGGAAGTCAACCAGTTCCTGCACTTCTTCCTTAGCCTCGTCGCATCCCGCAACATCGGCAAACGTCACCGTGTTGCTCGCCTCATCGAGCATACGCGCCTTGGAGCGGCCGAACGAAAACGCGCCGCCCTTGCCACCGCCCTGCATCTGACGCATGAAAAAAACCCAGACACCGATCAGCAACAGCATCGGGAACCAAGAAATGAATACCTGAGACAGGAAGGACTGCTCTTCAGGCTGCTTCACGTCGAACTTGACGTTGTTGTTCACCAAATCGCCGATCAGGCCGCGATCGAGATAGGTAACAGCAGTCTTGATCTTCTTGCCATCCACTGTCGTCGCCACGATCATTCGGTCCTCGATGGTCGCCTCCTTGATGTGCTTGGATTTGACTTCGTCCAAGAAATCCGAATACGCCACCTGCATGGCTCCACCGGACAGCGTACGGCTGTCGAACTGCTTAAATACCGTGAAGAGCACCAAGGCGATGACCACCCAGATGGCGGCCTTGGAAAACATATTGTTCACTAGAACTCCTTAGACGCGGACGCGCCCATTTACAAGACTTGTAAAATTGATTCTACCCGCATTAACCAACCCTTGCTAGGCTGCATGTGCGGCTAAGACACTGAAAATCAAGGCTTATCAAGAAAATAAGTTGCGATCAAACGGATTTTTTGAGCACTTTGCCAAGTAAAAAGACTTCGGACGATTTGTCGCGGCTGGCTTTAGGTTTCTTAGACAAAACCGTCTTGAATTCCTGCCTGAATTTTTCCACAAGCTGTGTGTAACCTATTCCGTTGAAACATTTGACGAGCAGAGCCCCCGAAGGTTTCATGTGCGCTCGCGCAAATTCGATCGCCAGATCAATGATGTGCTCGATACGCGCTGCATCCGTAACTGCCACGCCTGATAAATTGGGCGCCATGTCAGACAGTACCAAGTCCACCTTTCGGCCATCCAACAGGGTTTCCAGCTGCTCCAGCACATCCAGCTCACGAAAA
>DASVLY010000567.1:0-1716 GCA_036384635.1 Noviherbaspirillum sp.
GCTCGGCCCGCTCGCTACGTTTTTCAACGACCTGCTAACGCTGCACCACCAGCGGCTTGAAAGCCCCATCCTGCAACTGCGCCGCCGCGGCAGCCGCGTCCTGGCGGCTTGCGAACGGGCCGCTATAGAGGCGGTAGAACAGGCCGTATTCCACCATTTCGACCGCCGGGAGGGAGATGCCGGCGGTTTGCATCAAGCGGCTGCGCACCGCTTCTGCATTATCCGCCTGCGTATAGCTGCCTAGCTGAAGATAAAAACCCGGCGCCGCAGTTACGGTGGATGTGGCTGGAGCCGCATCCACCACCACCGGCTTGGTGATTGGCACTTCAGGTCCTGCTGCAGGCGCCACGCTCTCCGTCGCCTCGGACGCCCCGGATGATGCTGCACCGCGCGGCGCAGATTCAACCGCTGCAGCGGCCGCAGCCAGCACCTCCGGAGTCGGTATCGCCTGCTCGGTGCGAGCCCGCTGCTCTTTCTTTTCGCTGGCAATGCGCGCAATTTCTTCCGGCAGCAGACGTTCGACCTCGAGTTCACTGCTGCCCTTGCCAAGATAACCGAGCTTGAGCGCAGCAGTGTAGGACAGATCAATGATGCGATTCGCATGGAACGGGCCACGATCATTGATGCGCACGATGACCTGTTTGCCGTTCGCGAGATTGGTCACGCGCGCATACGATGGGATGGGCAGCGTCGGATGCGCCGCCGTCATCTTGTACATGTCGTACAGTTCGCCTGACGAGGTTTTTTGTCCATGAAATTTCTTGCCGTACCAACTGCCGATGCCGCGCTGTTTGAACGGGCGATCGTTGGTAATCGGCGTGTAGGTTTTGCCGAAGACGATATAGGGACGATTGCCGCGCGTTGAATAGGGCTCCACCTGCGGTTCGGGGTCAGGCAGGTCCAGCAGGCCATCGGGTGGCGTATCACCCGGTCCGTCGTCCTGATAATAGCCGCCCCGGCCGGACCCGGCGCGCGGCAATGCCGGTGCGGAAGGAGAAGCTTTGCGGGAGGAAGACGAGCGGGAAGATGGAGGTTCGGCACTAGCCTGGGTCGAAGACTGTTGCGGGACGCTGCTGCAACCCACCAGCAGGGAAGCCAGCGCGAGCAAGATCATGCTACATCGGTACCGACCATGACAGGTGCGCAGAAGCATCGCATTCTCCTTCGTTCTTCATTACCCGCAGAAAACGATCGACACGACTCACCGTTCGCACCAGTGCGCGATAAGCATAGAGTCTGTCCCCGCAGGGATTGTTACTGACGAATCAATGGGGGCAGGCTCTGCGACCTGTCCCAGCCCCAAAAAACAGTTTGCGCCGGCAACACAATTGCCGCAACAATTGATTTTTTATAGTCTTTTTGAAAACCATACTGACCGGGAAAAACGGCAACTGGTTCCCTGGTTGACGCCAATTAACGTGCTAGCTTTGCACGAGTGTGCGATGGCGCTGAATGCTCATCAGAATGCCGCATCCCAAACCGAGGGTCATTAATGCGGTCCCACCGTAACTCATGAACGGCAACGGCACCCCCACGACGGGAAGGATACCACTAACCATGCCCATGTTGACGAAAGCATAGGTGAAGAAGATCAGGGTGATTGCGCCGACCAGAAGGCGGCTGAAGAAAGTCGGTGCATTGGCGGCGATGACCAGGCCTCGTCCGATCAGAAACAGGTAGAGCACGAGCAACACACAATTGCCGATCAGGCCGAAC
>DASVLY010000568.1:0-4819 GCA_036384635.1 Noviherbaspirillum sp.
AAAAAAACCCGTTGATTTTTCAACGGGTTTTTTTATGCCTGTCATGCGATAGTGTCCCGGCATGCCGGCACCGCCGGTGCGGGCAGCCTCAAGCCGCCATCTTCCGCAACTCTTCCCCGCCCAGCGCCTGCACCAGGTCGGCGATCAGCTTCGCCAGTTCGCCGGTCATCAGTGCGAAATCGGTATCGAAGCGCTCGTCTTCGTTCTGCATCGTCGAATCGGCATTTTCCTTCAACACATCGAGCGGCGCGACGCGCTTGACTGCGAGCGATTCGGTCAGCACGAAGGATACGCGGTCGCTCCAGGTCATGGCCAGACGTGTGCACTGCTTGCCGGCGGCGATGTGGCGGCGCACGTCGTCGGCTTCGAGCGTGTGACGCACGTAGCGCACCGTCGCCTTGCCTTCGCCGGTGGCGCGCAGTTCGGTGTCCTGATCGACGGTAAAGCCGGCTGGCGCTTCGTCGGCAGCCAGCCAGTCGGTCATCGCCGACAATGGTGAGCGCTCGGTGCGCAGCGCGGCAAACGGCAACGTCTCCAGCGACTTCAACAGCAGCTTGAACACGTCATCCGCCTTGGCCGCACTTGCCGCATCGATCACCAGCCAGCCGTTGACCGGGTCGATCCAAACGCGCGTGCTGCTGCGGATGGAAAACGCGCGCGGCAGCAATTCGTCGGCGACCTGCTCCTTCAACTCCTTCATCTGTTTGCGGCCCGGCTTGAAGCCTTGCTGTTCTTCGAGTTCAGCCGCACGCGCCTTGGTGACCTGGTTGATCACGGTCGACGGCAGCAACTTCTTTTCGGTACCAAGCTGCAGCAGCAGTTGACGGTTGACGCTATGGACCAGCATGCCATTGTCGCGCGGCGGCATCCAGCCCTGGGTTTGCAGGTCAAGACTGGAGCATGGCACGAACGCGTGCGGCGCGAGGCTCTCCTGCAGTTGTTCGGCAGTCAAGGTCCACGGGGCGGTGAGACGGTAAATCTGAAGGTTCTTGAACCACATGGGGGAGCAGGCAAAAAGCAACCATTCTACAGACTGCCCACGGCCTTTCAAGGCTTGACTATCCGGCATTACAAAACAGGAGTGCAGTGTGGTTCTTCAATCATTCTCCGGCTCTTCGCCGAACAGACCGAGCTGATTCGCCTCCTCCTCCTCATCGAGCCGCACGCCCACACCGAGCAGGCGCACCGGACGCCGGCCGCGCTGCCACGCGGTTTCCAGCAACCGCAGGCATTGCGGCTCATCCACCTGGGCGCTTACGCATTCGGCCGTGGTACGGCGAAAGTCGTCGAAGCGGATTTTGACGAACAGCTTGCGGATAGCGCGTTGCACGTTGGCGCGCCTGATCCGCAGCTCCAGTTGACGGATCAGCTCGGCCAGCTCCTGCGCGCAACTGGCAAGATCCTGCAGATCGAGCGCATAGGTTTCTTCCACGCTCACCGATTTGCGTTCGCTGCCGGGATTGACGGTGCGCAGGTCGATGCCGCGACACAGTTGGTACAGACTGCCTCCGAACTTGCCGAAGCAGCGCTGCAGTTCGACCGCCTGCCATTCGCGCAAGTCGGCGCAGGTATGCGCGCCGAGTCTTTTCAGCTTGGCGGCAGTGACGCGCCCGACGCCAAACAGCTTGTCGACCGGCAGCGCTGCAACGAATACATCCACATCCTGCGGCCGGATCACATACTGGCCGTCGGGCTTGTTCCAGTCGCTGGCGATCTTGGCGAGGAATTTGTTGGGTGCGATGCCGGCTGACGCAGTGATGCCGACGGTTTGCGCAATGCGCGTACGGATGTCTTGCGCGATCAGCGTTGCGCTGCCCTTGAAGTGAGGCGAGCCGGTTACATCGAGATACGCTTCATCCAACGACAGCGGCTCCACCAGGTCCGTGTAGTCGCGGTAGATCGCCAGTATCTGTTTCGACGCCGCGCGATATTTGTCCATCGCCGGCGGCAGCACGATCAGATGGGGACAGCGCTGCAGGGCCGCGGCTGTGGACATTGCCGAACGCACGCCGAAGCGGCGCGCTTCGTAGTTGCAGGTGGCGACTACGCCGCGCTGGTCGGGTCGACCGCCGACCGCAAGCGGACGCCCGCGCAGCGAAGGATCGTCGCGCATCTCCACGGCGGCATAGAAACAGTCGCAATCGCAGTGGATGATTTTTCGCAGAGGTATGGTCACCGGCGCGGAAACAGCAGGGGTTGGAGTGAAAGTGGCCAGACTGGCTGGCCACTTTCAATTTTAGCTGCTCCGTTGTGAACATATTGCCCGCATCAAAAGACGCCGGCCCTCAACGTGTTCGCTTATTTGCCGGAGGAACCGCTGCTCTCCGCGCCTGCGGCCGAGCCCGAAGCCTTCATATCCGCATCGATCGCCTGTTTGGCTGCCTTGTAATCCTCCTTGGCCGCTTTCTTCTTGGCGTTGTACTCTGCTTTCGCCTTGCTTGCCGCTTCACGCCGCTGCACGTAGGGATCGGTGGCCGCGCTGTTGGCGGGGTTGGGTACAACCGTAGTGGTTGCGGCAGCACCGGTCGAGGGAGAGGTTGCGCCCGAACCAGTGGCATCGCTGGCGCCGGATGTGCTGTCGGCCGCATGTGCAAGAGCTGCGAGCGCGATCAGCGCAGAACCGAGCAAGAGTTTGTGCGGAAGTGTTGGCATGAGTCCTCCTATAGAAAGGTTAACTTGACGGCAACGCGCCGCCACGTAACAAAGTGACAAAACCCTTTCGAGGAAAGTTCCGGTGAAAGTTGCAGCACGGGATAACAAGTGAGTAACAATTCTTTTCAGCCGGAAGTCGCCTTGGGATGCGAAGACCACGCACGGCACGCATATTGCACACTTTCTGCCCTCACACCCATCGTTGAACCGAGAGGAGCACATCATGGCAAGCAGCACTTTAGATCCCGAAAACATTCCCGAACCCGATCGCCAGCTTGACAAAGGCCACGGCACCGCTGCGCTCGGTCCGAGCGACATCTCCGACAGCGGCAGCGACGTGCAAGGGGGGCTGCGCTGGGCGCAGGAAGTCGATATCGGGCTGGACAAGGGAACAAATGAAGATCCGGACAGCGTCCGCGACGATCCCACTGCCGGCCCGGATATCGGCGATGCCAGGCTCGACAGCGATACCGACGCGACCGGTACCGGGGAACGCGCCAGCGCAGGCCGCGATTCGGATATCGAAACGGGACGCGACATCGATACCGACCGTATCGAAGAGATAATCCCGGACGAGGAGCCCGACATCGAGAAGCCTGAATATCCGGACCGGCAGCCCGGACGGGCGGAACAGCCGGCACAGCGGCCCTGAATTTAAAGAAGTAAGTGCGTTGTAAGTTTTACGCCGCACCATCGGCGCGCTAACTTCAGGAGGTGACCATGGCGCCGGAAGAGATCATTGAATACCTTAATGCCGAGAACCGCAGCATTCTTTCCGAAAACTGCAGCGATGAATTTTTCACGCATGAGCAGGTACTGACCCTGATGGACGCCGCCGCAATGCGGGGGTTTCGTACCGGCGGTGAGAGCGCACTATCGATGGTGAAGAGCATGTTGGTAATGAGGCAGTTCAGGAACGGGGCGGCGAACCGCAACTGATGCGCACGCTCTGGGGTCCGCGCGGCCCCTTATGAACCATTTCCGTCTCTAATGGTTTTTTTCCCGCTGGACCAGAATCCAAGGTTTGACCACCACCGTCCATAATGCCGCGTCGGCTTCCAGCCATGCACTTGCCTGCGCGTCGCTCACCTTGCCGACGCGGCCTTGCGTCATCCATTGTGCGACGGCGTTCTTGTCGTCAATGGCAATGCGCACCGCCACGTCCACCAGGTCCAGCTCATCGCTCACCGCAATCACGGTACCGGCGGCAAAAAAGCGCAGCAGCTCCTTCCATTGCAGGCGCGAGGTTTCGCCGTTGAGTTGCACGCGCAGCAGTTCTGCGTTCTTGTCGATTTCTGTCATTTAATAGTGCGGCGGCTTTTCGTTTGCGGGACTGCGCTCATTGGCCGCGTCGCGCGTGTCTTTCACATGCCGAGCCAGCGCCGCGCATAGCGCTTCGAGTTCGTCGAGTTTCTTTTGCTGCCGGTAGACGGTCTTGTTCAGCGTCTCGACCAGATCCTCCTGTTGCGCGAGCTTGATTTCAATCTCGACCATCCGGTCTTCTGTCGTCACTTCCGGCTCTCCTGTAGAAGCTCTGTACCTCGCTCTTGCACCGCCAATTCAAGATGTACGAACATGGCATTGACTGTTGGTTTCTAATGAGCAATACTGCATTTTCCTTCCACTATAGCATTCGAGTCCTCATGAGAGGACGCGCCCTTTTTGTATTTATTGCTCAGTACACGAACCGGCCGGGAGGAATACTTTTGTTCAGAAAACGGGCCTTGACAGCATGGCTGCAAAATACCTCTCATTGACCGCCAGCCATCTTGGCGGATGCACAATGCCTGAACCGGTGGTGTTGACCGAGAGGCGGGAATGAGATTCCAACTCGGCATCACGGTTATCCAGGCAACTGCGGTTGCCGCACTGGCGGCATCAACATATATCAGCAACAGTTGGGCAGCAGCCTTGCCCAAGGCTGCGCCAGCACTCCAGGCGACAGTAACCGCCACTACCGGGACTGCCCTCGACAAACGGGAAATCCGGGCTCAACTGGCACCTCGCCGATATACAACTCTGGCCGCCGAAATCGGCGCCAAGATCAGCCGCTTGCCCCTGCCGGAAGGCGCTGCCTTCAAGCAGGGACAGCCCCTGATTCAATTCGACTGCGCACTTCAGCAGACCCAGTTCGACAAGTCCAAGGCATCCCTTGTTGCGGCCCAAA
>DASVLY010000569.1:0-13231 GCA_036384635.1 Noviherbaspirillum sp.
CGGCATCGAAATCCAGTGGTCAGCCTGATGCCGGGATAAGTCTTCGGTCACCAGCGGATGCGCGCCAAAGGCCAGCGGTGGAAAGCCGCACAGCAGTGTTGCAAGGAGGCGGCTTTACATTCCGAGACGCGGACAACAGAATCAGGGCAGCGTCGATTCAAGTTTGAACAACTCGCTCGGCTCTTCCCGCTTGCGAATCAGATGCACCTTGTCGCCATCGACCATCACTTCGGCGGCACGCCCGCGTGTGTTGTAGTTGGAAGACATCGTCATGCCATATGCGCCGGCAGACATGATCGCCAGCAGATCGCCCTGTTCGATCGCCAGTTCCCGTCCGCGCGCCAGCCAGTCGCCGGATTCGCATACCGGGCCGACGATGTCATAGGTCGTGGCGGGCGCCGCGCGTTGTACTATCGGCTGCACGCCGTGCCAGGCTTCGTACATGGCCGGGCGCATCAAATCGTTCATTGCTGCATTGACGATCGCGAAATTCTTCGTTGCGCCATGCTTTAAATATTCGACTTCGGTCAGCAGCACGCCGGCATTGCCGACGATCGAGCGTCCGGGCTCGAACATCACCTGGATAGGCGCGCCCTTGTGGTTGAGCTGACGCCATTTGTCGATTTTTGCGAACAGGCGGCCGAGGTAATCGCCGATTGCAACCGGCTTGTCGTTGTCGTATGCAATGCCGATGCCGCCGCCGATATCGAGGTGGTGAATGGTAATTCCCTCGACGGCGAGGCGGTCGACCAGTTCGGTCAGACGGTCCAGCGCTTCGAGTAGCGGTGCGTCGTCCAGCAATTGCGAGCCGATATGGCAATCGATGCCCACCACGCGCAAGTGCGGCAAGGTGGCTGCGGTACGGTAGGCCGTGAGCGCTTCATCGTATGCGATGCCGAACTTGTTTTCTTTCAAGCCCGTCGAAATGTAGGGATGGGTCTTGGCATCGACATTCGGGTTTACGCGCAGCGAGACCGGTGCCTGCTTGCCCATTTCTCCGGCGACTTCATTCAGGCGCTGCAGCTCCGCAGTCGATTCGACGTTGAAGCACAGGATGTCGTGCGATAACGCCAGCCGCATTTCTTCATACGTTTTGCCCACGCCGGAAAAAATCACCTTATGCGTATCGCCGCCAGCGGCGATTACACGCAACAGTTCGCCGCCTGACACGATGTCGAAGCCTGAGCCGAGACGGGCGAGCAGATTCAATACCGCTAAGTTGGAATTCGATTTGACCGAGTAGCACACCAAAGCAGTTTTTTCGTCACGGCGATTTTCCTTGCATGCATTCGCATAGGCAGAAAAGTTTTCGACCAACGCCGCCTTGGAATACACATAGGTGGGGCTGCCGAATTGTTTCGCGATTTGGGCCAGCGGAGTGTTTTCGGCGTACAGTTCGCCGTTGCGGTAGGAAAAATGCGACATGGGTTGTAAGGGATTATTTTGAATCGGAAGGGCTGGGGGCCGAAGCAGGGGCGGGCACCGCAACCGGCACCGGTTTGGCCGGCAAGTAAAGCGGCCCCTTTTGCCCGCATCCGGCCAGCATGCATGCCAGCGCGGCGGCAATGATGCGGAACAACAGGTGCAAGACAGGCTTCACGATTAGAATCTCGGGTTAAGAAAAACTCACTGGAGTGTAGCATGACTGAATCCGAATTCCTGGCTTTGGCCGATGAGACGCTGACTGCGATCGAATCTGCGCTCGAACGCGCGGCGGACGAGTGCGGAGTGGACGTGGAGTGCAGCCGCAGCGGCAATGTGTTGAACATCGAGTTCGTTGACAATGGCTCGAAAATCATCGTCAACAGTCAGGCACCGATGCAGGAGATCTGGGTGGCGGCCAGATCGGGCGGTTTCCATTACCGGCGCGCAGGTGACAGGTGGATGAACACGCGTGACGGCTCGGAACTGTTTTCGGCGCTGACGAAGATGGTGAGCGAGCAAGGCGGCTCGGTCGTTATCTTGTCCGAGAAATAAAACAGCCGAAGCGCATTGCTGCGGTTTCGGCTGTGCATGGAGGGGCTGCAGCGTCAGAACAATTCGTTCTTCACCTCATCCTTGGCTTTTTCCTGCTCCGACGGTGCGTGATCGCCCACGCCGACCGTGCGAACTCCGCTGCCCGGCGGATTTTCCGCATAATAGTAATCGCTACCGATAGCGACGATGCCTTCCGGCACCGGCCGTTCCTCGATTGGCAAACTCTTCAGTGCCTTTTGCATATAGCTGATCCAGATCGGCAATGCGAGGCCGCCGCCGGTTTCCTTGTTGCCGAGATTTTTAGGCTGGTCAAAGCCGATCCAGGCGACACCGACCAGCTTCGGGTTATATCCGGCAAACCAGGCATCGACCGAATCGTTGGTGGTGCCGGTCTTGCCAGCGATATCAGGGCGATTTAATACCAGCGCACGGGTCGCAGTGCCGAACTTCACCACGTCCTTCAACATGCTGTCCATCAGGAATGCGTTGCGTTCATCGATCACGCGATTCTCGGCGACACCAGCCTTGTCCGGTTGAACCTGCGACAAAATAGTGCCTCCAGCATCGCTGATCTTCGAGATGATGTACGGGCTGATCTTATAGCCGCCGTTCGCAAAAACCGCATAGGCGCCGGCTAACTGCAGTGGCGTAACGGCGCCGGCGCCGAGCGCGAGCGTCAGGTACGGCGGGTTCTTCTCCGCGTCGAAGCCGAAACGCGTCGTATATTCCTGGCCATACTTGGCGCCGATCTTGTGCAGGATACGGATCGACACCATGTTTTTTGACTTGGTCAGACCTTTGCGCATGGACATCGGGCCTTCATATTTGCCATCGTAGTTTTTCGGTTCCCATGCCTGACCGCCGGTCTGGCCAGCGTCGAAGCTGATCGGCGCATCGTTGATGATGGTGGCCGGCGACAAGCCTTTTTCCAGCGACGCCGAATAGATGAACGGCTTGAACGAGGAGCCAGGCTGGCGCCATGCCTGCGTCACGTGATTGAACTTGTTGCGGTTGAAATCGAAGCCGCCGATGAGCGAATGGATCGCGCCGTCCTCGGTGCTGGCCGAGACGAACGCGGATTGCACCTCCGGCATCTGGGTGATGGTCCACACTTTGTTTTCCTGGGTTACGCGAATGATCGCACCGCGCTTGACCTTTTTGTTGGGTGGAGCCTTGTCGGAGAGCAGATTGGTCGCGAAAGCAAGGCCGGGTCCGGTGATCGTGATTTCTTCGCCAGACGACAACACTGCCTTCACGCTTTTGGGTGACGCTTCCAGCACGACGGCGGCCACGATGTCGTCGCTGTCGGGATGCTCGGCCAGTTCGACTTCGATCGCGTCCTCGGCTTCTTCCTTTGACTCCGGAATCTCCATATAACCTTCCGGACCCCGGTAGCCATGCCGCTTTTCATAGTCCATTACGCCGTGCCGCAGTGCTTGGTAAGCGGCGTCCTGGTCGTCTTTAGTAATGGTGGTATAAACATTCAGGCCGCGAGTATAGGTATCTTCCTTGAACTGCTCATAGACGAGCTGGCGCACCATTTCGGAGACGTATTCGGCATGTACAGCGAATTCGTTGGTACCGGCCTTGATCTTCAACACCTGGTTTTTCGCCTGCTCGTACTCCGCTTCACTAATATAACCGAGCTCGGCCATGCGTTGCAGGATGTACTGCTGACGCGCTTTCGCGCGCTTCGGGTTGGCGACCGGATTGTATGCGGAAGGCGCCTTGGGCAGGCCGGCCAACATTGCCGCTTCGGCCACGGTAATGTCTTTCAATTGCTTGCCGAAATAAATCTGTGCCGCCGATGAAAAACCGTAAGCGCGCTGACCCAGATAAATCTGGTTCATGTAGACCTCAAGGATCTGATCTTTCGTCAGGTTTTGCTCGATCTTCCATGCCATCAGCGCTTCGTACAGTTTGCGCTTCAAGGTCTGCTCGCTCGACAGGAAGAAATTGCGCGCTACCTGCTGGGTAATGGTCGACGCACCCTGCTTGGCACCACCAGTGAGATTGTGGACTGCAGCGCGTATGATCCCGATATAGTCGATGCCACCGTGTTCATAGAAGCGGTCGTCCTCGATTGCGAGAACTGCTTTTTTCATTACGTCCGGCACATCTTTGATACGTACCACATTGCGTCGTTCTTCGCCGAATTCGCCGATCAGCACGTTATCCGCCGTATAAATCCGCAGCGGGATCTTGGGCCGGTAATCAGTCAGCACGTCCAGCGGTGGCAGGTTCGGATACGCCATGGCCAGCATGAAAGCAATGGTTAGCGCACCGGCGAGCGCCAGTCCGGCGATCCCCGCAAGCAGGCCGAATGCAATGCGGGCTGGCAGGGAAAAAGGACGCTTGAGCGCCTTCGGGGAAGGTTCGCCTTCGGATTGGTGTGTGGTCATGCGCAGAAATTCAATGAAGAGGAAAGTTGAAGCGTTGAATTATAACGGGCGGAAATGGCGTCGCTATTTTGTTGAAAAAAAGATAATAGTTGTTTGCAGGCAGCGTGGGCTTTTGGCAACGAAGTTACAAATTCCTCAGTGGAAATTGCTTTACATGTTCTTAACCTTGTTGCTAGGATTTAATGTAACGTTGGATATATATCACCTAAATATTGGTTTTTAAACGAATTTTTCACGGATCTGCCATTTATCCGTAACTTCGACATTCAAACAAGTGGTGCGTTCACGCAATAAACCACACTTTGGGGAGGGCGCCCTTGGCTATAGATCTCGGATTATTGCTAGGCAGGAAGAATCCACCGCTAGTGGGCGTGGATATCAGCTCATCGGGCGTCAAGCTTGTCGAATTGTCTGAAGTAGGCAAGAGTGGTGAATATCGGCTTGAGCGTTTCGCAAGCGAACCTCTGCCGCGCGGTGCCGTGGTGGACGGCAATATTGAAAATATCGAGCAGGTATCCGACGCGGTGCGCCGCGTCTGGAAAAAAAGCGGCACCCGGGCAAGACATGTGGCACTGGGCATGCCGCCGGCATCGGTCATTACCAAGAAAATCGTGTTGCCTGGCGGTTTGTCCGATGACCAGTTGGAGGTGCAGGTCGAGAGCGAAGCGAATCAATACATTCCGTTTGCACTGGAAGAAGTCTGCCTCGATTTCGATGTGATCGGACCCGCATTGAACGCGCCTGGCGATGTGGAGGTGCTGATTGCCGCCACCCGCAAGGAAAAGGTCGAGGATCGGGTCGCGGTTGCGGAAGCAGCCGGCTTGAAGCCGCTGGTGATGGACATCGAATCCTATGCAGCACGCACCGCGCTCGACCGCATCACCGCGCAACTTCCGAACGGTGGACAAGGCAAGATCGTCGCGCTGTTCCAGATCGGTGCGCAAGTCACTCATGTATCGGTACTGCAGGACGGTCAGACGATCTACGAGCGCGAACAACCGTTCGGCGGCAACCAGCTTACACAGGATATTGTGCGTGCTTATGGGCTGTCGTTCGAGGAAGCTGAATCGAAGAAAAAGGCGGCTGACTTGCCCGAAGGGTATGAGCGCGAACTGCAGGAACCGTTTCTGGAGAATGCGGCACTGGAGGTGACGCGCGCGATCCAGTTCTTCTTCACCTCGACGCCGTATACGCATATCGATCAGATTTTTCTGGCCGGCGGTTGCGCGATCATCCCCGGCCTTGTCGAACTTGTCGCCGGGCGCACCAAGATTTCAACGGCTGTCGCCAGCCCGTTCGAGGGTATGCAGTTGTCGTCCGAGGTGCGTGAAAAACAATTGCGTGCCGAAGCGCCGGCCTATCTGGTCGCGTGTGGCTTGGCAATGCGGAGGTTCGACTAATGGTCAGGATTAACCTACTTCCGCATCGCGAGGAAAAGCGCAAGCAGCGCAAGGCGGCATTTTTTCAGTTGCTCGCATTGTCTGCGTTGGTCGGCCTGGCAATTGTGGTGGCGATCGGCGGCTTCATCGCAGCCAGGATTTCCAATCAAACCCAGCGCAACAACTTCATCAAGGCCGAGAACGCGAAGCTCGATGAGCAGATCAAGGAGATCGCTACGCTCAAGCAGGAAATCGATTCACTCCGCGCGCGCCAGCAGGCGGTGGAAGATTTGCAGAGCGACCGTAACCAGCCAGTGTATCTGATGGATGAACTGGTCAAGCAGATTCCGGAAGGCGCCTATCTGCGCTCCTTCAAGCAGGACGGCCAGCGCGTCGTCATCAGTGGCTATGCGCAGTCGAACGAGCGCGTATCCGAACTGCTGCGCAACGTGAGCAACAATTCGCCATGGCTGGAGCGGCCGGACCTGGTCGAAATTCGCGCGACTGCAATTGGTCAGGGCAAGGAGTCGAAAAAGGTATTCGATTTTACGATCAATGTGGGTATCAAGCGCCCGCACGACAAGGAGGCCGCCGCGGCATCGGCATCCGCTTCAACACCGGCGGCCAAAGCATCGGCCAGCGCTGCTGCGAAGCGGCCCTGACAGGAGAGGCGCTATGGCAGATCTAAAACAAATCGGGGAAACGGTTGCGGCCCAGTTCCGCGATCTGAACGGGCGGCATCCGGGCCAGTGGCCGTTGATACCGCGTTTGCTATGTGGTTTAGGGGTGTTGGCGGCGGTCGTCATCCTGGGCTGGTTCCTGTACCTGGAGGGGCAGATGGATGAGCTGACCCGCGGCGAACAGGAGGAAGTCAAGCTAAAGGATGCTTATAAAACCAAGGTGCAGCAGGCGAACAACCTGGACGCGTTGCGCAAGCAGAAGGAGCAGGTCGGCGAATATGTCATGACGCTGGAGAAGCAATTGCCGAGCAAGGCGGAAATGGATGCTCTGCTGTCCGACATCAATCAGGCTGGTCTGGGACGCGGGCTGCAGTTCGAATTGTTCAAGCCCGGCCAAGTGGTGGTGAAGGATTACTATGCAGAGCTGCCGATCGATATCAAGGTGGGCGGCAACTATCATGATGTCGGCGCTTTCACCAGCGACATCGCGAATCTGCCGCGTATCGTGACGCTTAACAAGATGAGCCTGGTAGCGAACAAGGATGGCTCGCTGACCTTGGAGGCCGTGGCCAAGACCTTCCGCTATCTGGATCAGGAGGAACTGGAGGCGCAGCGCAAGGCAGCCGCAAAGGATAAAGCGAAAGGGGCGAAAAAATGATGAATTCGCGTGCCCTTGCCAATACGCTTGCTGCAGTTGCCGTATCGTTGCTGTTGGGCGGATGCGGTGACGGCGGCTTGCAGGAGCTTAAGCAATGGATGGAGGAGGTGCGAAGGCAGACCCCGGTATCCGTGCAAAAGCTGTCGGAACCGAAAAAGTTCATCCCGTTCGCATATGGCGGCAAGAATGAACCGGATCCCTACAGCCCGGCCAAGCTCTCCATCGCGTTCGCCAAAGCGCAGGCCGGTACGGGGGGAGGCTCCAAGCCCGATCTGGAGCGGCGCAAGGAGCCTCTGGAAAATTATCCGCTTGACAGTATCAAGATGGTCGGCACCCTGCAAAAGCCCGGGCTGAGTTACGCACTGCTGCAGGTCGACAAGGCGATATTCCAGGTCAAGGTGGGCAACTACATTGGTCAGAATTTCGGCATGGTCACCAGGATTACCGATACCGAAGTCGAATTGAAGGAAATCGTTCGCGATGCGGCCGGAGAATGGGTCGAGCGTCCCGCGAAGCTGGAATTGCAGGAGAGTAAAAAATGATGGCGATGAAAATACACCAGAAGGGCTTCAGGGCAACCGTCCGCGATGCATGGCGGCACTGCATGCTCGTATGTCTGTCGGCAGTTTGCGGCTTCGCGCTTGCAGAGGAAAACGCCATCGAATCGATTTCGGCGAATCAGCAGGGCGCGAATGTAATTATCAAGGTGGCGCTGAAGAATCCGGTGGAGAAGCCGCCGATCGGTTTCTCGATCACCAGCCCGGCGCGCATCGCGCTCGATTTTGCCGGCACTGCGAATGCCACCGGCAAGACCAGCCAGGATATCGGCCTGGGCGACGTGCGCAATGTGAACGTGGTGCAGGCGGGAGAGCGTTCCCGCCTCGTATTCAACCTGCTGCGCCCGTTGAATTATGCCACCGCGATCGAGGGCAATACAGTGGTGGTTACGATCGATGGTTCGGGTGGTGTTGCCACTGCGGTCAATGCTGCCGGTGTGCCGGTTGCGTCGAAGCCCGCGCCGGCCGGCAAACCGGTGTTGCGCGATATCGACTTCCGCCGCGGCACCGGCGGCGAAGGGCGTATCGTGGTCGATTTACCGAGCAACCAGGTGGGGGTCGACGTGCGCCAGCAAGGCCAGTCCATCGTGGCTGATTTCTTGAAGACTGCGTTACCGGAAGTGCTGCGCCGCCGGCTTGACGTCACCGATTTCGGCACGCCGGTGCAAACCATCACGACCACTCCGCAGGGCGAGAACGTACACATGGTGATCGAGCCCAAGGGCTTGTGGGAGTACAGCGCTTATCAGAGCGAGACACAGCTCGTGGTTGAGGTCAAGCCGATCAAGGAAGATCCGAACAAGCTGGTGCAGGGTACGCAGGGCTATCGTGGCGAGCGGTTGTCGCTCAATTTCCAGAACGTTGAAGTGCGGGCGGTGCTGCAGGTGATTGCCGATTTTACCGGCCTGAACATCATCACCAGCGATACCGTCAGCGGCAATCTGACGCTGCGCCTGAAAGACGTGCCGTGGGATCAGGCGCTGGATATCGTGATGCAGGCCAAGGGCCTGGACATGCGCAAGAACGGCACGGTGCTGTGGATTGCGCCGAAAGACGAATTGCTGACGAAAGAGAAGCTGGAACTGGAGCAGAAAGCGCAAATTGCCGAAGTCGAGCCGCTGAAGACGGAAACCTTCCAGTTGAATTACCAGAAGGCGGAATCGTTCAAGCAAGTGTTCGGCCTGGATGCCGGTGACAGCAAGAAGAGCATTTTGTCCAAGCGCGGCAGCGCAGTCATTGATCCGCGCACCAACCAGTTGTTCGTCACCGATATCGCATCGAAGCTGGATGAGGTGCGCAAGCTGGTTCAGAAGACAGATATTGCGTCCCGGCAGGTCTTGATCGAGGCGCGCATCGTCGAAGCCGATGACAAATTCAGCAGAAACCTGGGCGCCAAGCTCGGTTATGCCGATGATCGCTTCCTGCGGGGCGGCGATGCCGGCTACCAGGTCTCCGGCAACACACGTGTGGCAATCGGCGGAAATTATCTGGGCGTGGGCGAAACCACCGGCCAGGCGGCGGTCACGCAAGGCAGCTATATTCCCAATACGCAGTTTGTGAACCTGCCGGCTGCCGGAATCAACGGCGCCAATCCAGGCAGTCTTGCGGTCAGCCTGTTCTCCGCTGCGGCGAACCGGTTCCTGAATCTGGAACTGTCTGCGTTGGAAGCCGATGGCAAGGGGAAGATTATTTCAAGTCCGCGGGTTGTAACAGCCGACCAACTGAAGGCGCTGATTGAGCAGGGAACGGAGCTTCCGTATCAGGTCGCGACCAGCAGCGGAGCAACGTCAATCGCGTTCCGCAAGGCGAACTTGAAACTGGAGGTGACCCCTCAGATCACGCCGGATGGAAACATCATTCTCGATGTTGATGTGAATAAGGATAGCGTCGGCGTCGAAACACGGGCAGGATTCGCGATCGACACCAAGCATGTGAAGACGCAGGTGCTGATAGAAAACGGCGGTACGGTGGTGCTGGGCGGTATTTTCCAGCAGGTTGAGCGTACTTCCGATACGAAGGTGCCGCTATTGGGAGATATCCCGGTGCTGGGCCATCTGTTCAAGAGCACGGGCCGCACGAACGACAAGACGGAACTGCTGGTCTTCATTACACCCAAGATCGTTGCGGAGCGGGTGTCGACTCGGTAAAGCGGCAGCTTTCACCAGATATTATTGCAAGGGGAATCAATGAAATTTTGTTTAATAAAGAATTCACTGCGACGCGCCAGCGCGATTGCGATGGGAGTATGTGCCGCGTTGGTTCTGGCGGCTTGTGGCGGCGGGGGAGGCTCGCCAGGTACGGTGTCCGGGAGCAGCGGTAGCACGAATACCGATGTCGGATCGGTATCGCTGATTTTCAGCAGTCCCGAATTGAAATCCGCCGGAGCGGCAGGCACTGAAGTCACTATCACGGCGCAAGTCAAGAATGCCAGCAACAATGCTCTTGCAGATGTGCCGGTGACATTCACGGCGGATTCGGGCGCATTAACCGGAGTGGATACGGCAACCGACAAGAATGGACAGGCGAAAGCGACGCTGGGCATTTCGGGAGATCATACCAACCGTACGATTACCGTTACCGTGCGTGCAGGTACCTCGAGCGTGAACAAGACTGCGAGTGGTACTGTTGACGTGGTCGGTACAACAGTCAATATTGCCGGGCCTGGGACGATCAGTACAGGAGGCACGGGTGACTTTACCATTACTGTAAAAGACTCGGCGAATGTTGCTGTGGCCAATGTGCCAGTCAGTTTCAGTTCACAAAAAGGCAATCCGATCGCGGTGAAATCCTCGGGCGGAGGAACGGCAACTGCACCCAGGACAAATTCTCAAGGTCAAGTCGTGTTGACGTTGACGGCAAATCAGACAGGTAGCGATACGCTTTTGGTTTCTTCTCAGGGAGCCAATGCGTCTGCAGCAGTGAATGTGAATGCGGCAAAGCTGACGTTGAATTTTGTTGATTCCAACAACAATGTGGTGACCTACTTCGATGCGAACGGCAATGAGCTTCAGACGGCAAATACTGGTACTTCTTGCCTGAAGATTGCAGCACACTATGATATTGGCGGTGTGCCGCAGAATGGAACGGTTAACATCAATACATCGCGTGGTCGCCTCTATTCGGATGCTGCTTGTTCAACTGCGTTGTCTTCCAGCAGCGTGCCGTTATCCAATGGTAATGCTAATGCCACTTATCTCAAATCCGATACGGCCGGGGTGGCCACCGTTACAGCGTCAATCTCAGGTGGACCGACTGCACAAGTAAATGTCGAGTTTGTTGCTCAATTGACCCCCGCCGCAACCATCACTTTGCAAGCTGAACCGGCAATCATTGGCGCAAATACGGGCTCAGGTCAGAGCGAGAAGAGTACTTTGACCGCAATTGTGCGCGACGGAACGAGCAACAATAATTTTGTAAAAAATGCAGTGGTGGAGTTTTCTATTGTTCAAGATCAGAGTGGGGGCTTTCTGTCGAACCCATCGGTCGTGACTACGGCCAGCAATGGTACGGCGTCTGTCGTATTTGTTGCGGGAACTGCTACTACGGCGACGAACGGGGTAATCATTCAGGCCAAGATTCAGGGCACGAGTACGACCGCAACTGTACCGTTAACCGTGGCCAAGAAATCCCTCTTCATCAGTGCGGGCACCGGGAATAAGATTGGCACACCTTCTACCTCAACCTATCAACAGGACTATGCGGTGTTTGTGACCGATGCCGCCGGCAATCCTGTTCAAGGCGTTGCGGTCACAGCATCCGTATGGCCGACTCAATACAGAAAAGGGTTCTACTCCTTTAATAGCGCTACTAAAGTATGGGAGCCAACTGTTAATGCCACTTGTCCTAATGAAGATAGTAATAAGAATGGTATTTTGGATGGGGCAGCAGAGGATACAAACAGCAATGGAGTACTCGACCCAGGTATTCCCGTTACGATAAGTTCCAGCGGTACAACTGATGCCAACGGGACTGCAACAATTTCTCTCCTATACCCGCGTGACCGGGCTGGGTGGATTGAAGCACAGGTTACTATTCATGGCAGTGTTTCTGGAACGGAGTCGACATATATTACGTCGCCATACATCCTGCCAGGTTCATCGTCAGATTTCTCAGATGAAAAGACACCCCCACCTGGACTTATAAGTCCTTATGGAACCAATGCATGTAACGTAGCAAATTGACCCAAAACATTTTCCTCGTAGGCCTGATGGGCGCAGGCAAGACCACGGTCGGCCGCGCCCTCGCCAAAAAACTCAACAAACGCTTCATCGATTCCGATCATGAAATAGAGGTGCGTACCGGTGCCTCTATTCCTTTGATCTTTGAAATCGAGGGCGAGGCCAGCTTTCGCCAGCGTGAATCGGAAGTGATCCGCGACCTGACCGCGCAAAGCGATATCGTGCTGGCCACTGGCGGTGGCGCGATTCTGAAGCCTGAGAACCGTCAATACCTGAAATCCCGCGGCATCGTGGTTTACTTGCATGCCAGCGTCAACAACATCCTCCAGCGCACCAGCAACGACAAAAACAGGCCGTTGTTGCAGACCGCCGATCCGCGTGCGCGTATCGAGCAACTGGCGCGCGAACGCGAACCCTACTATTTGGAAATTGCGGACTTCATCATCGAAACCGGCCGTCCTAACGTACAATCACTGGTACAAATGATCATTGCTCAATTGGAAACGGTCGCGAAGAAGGGGGCGGCGGGCAATGAAGGTCCGAAACCAATTTCCTGATTTTTCATGATGACGCAACAAATCTCGCCGATTACCTTGCAAGTCGATCTGGGTGATCGTAGTTACCCGATTGTGATCGGCCAGTCGTTACTCCCGGATTCCAGCCTCATCAGCCGCCATATTGCGGGCAAACGTGTGGCCGTGGTCACCAATACGACAGTTGGTCCGCTTTACCTCGACAAGCTGACGCAAACGTTGGCACAGGCCGGCAAAGAGGTGACACCCATCGTCCTGCCCGATGGGGAAGAAGAGAAGAATTGGGCGAGTTTAATGCGCGTGTTCGACGTGCTGCTCGAACAGAAATGCGACCGCAAGACCACTCTGGTGGCGCTGGGCGGCGGCGTGATCGGCGACCTGACTGGTTTTGCCGCAGCGACTTATATGCGCGGCGTACCGTTTATCCAGGTGCCGACCACTTTGCTTGCGCAGGTTGATTCTTCCGTTGGCGGCAAGACCGGCATCAACCATCCGCTCGGCAAGAACATGATTGGCGCGTTTTATCAGCCGCAGGCGGTGATCGCCGATACCGCCACGCTCAATACGCTGCCCGCGCGTGAACTGTCTGCAGGCCTTGCTGAAGTGATCAAGCATGGCGCGATCATCGACGCGAAATTTTTCGATTGGATCGAGGCGAATATCACAAAACTGATGGCAAGAGATGCGGCTGCGCTTGCATATGCCATCCGGCGTTCCTGCGAAATCAAGGCCGACGTGGTGCGTCAGGACGAACGAGAAGGCGGGCTGCGCGCAATCCTGAATTTCGGCCATACCTTCGGCCATGCGATCGAGGCTGGCTTGGGCTATGGCGAATGGCTGCATGGCGAAGCGGTTGGTTGCGGCATG
>DASVLY010000570.1:0-5524 GCA_036384635.1 Noviherbaspirillum sp.
ACCACACCGAGGCCGGCGCCCATCATCAACAGCGGCGCCAGCACGCCGCCTGAAGTGCCTGAACCAAGCGCAATTACCCATATGAGTGCTTTCACCCCCAGCAGCGCCAATGCCACTGTCAGCGCCATGTGGTTGTTGAGCAGATCGCCGATCACATCGTAGCCCACACCCAGCGCGCGCGGCTGGAAGTAACCGCCGATGCCGACGACAAGCCCGCCTAATGCCGGCCACCACATCCAGTGAATCGGTAATTTTCCGAACAAATCCTCCGTCTTGTACAGCGCATGCGTGAGCAGCGAAGACAGTACGCCGCACAACAGGCCGGCCACCATGCAGGATGCCAGTGCCGGCAAGGTCGCAGGCGGAGTATGAAGGGGAAATAACGGCCCGGCCTCGAACAACAACGGCCGCAGGAAGCCGGCCACCGCGCAGGCGACTGCCACCGGCAACAAGCTGCGCGGGCGGAATTCGAACAGCATCAGTTCGACCGCCAGCAACAGTGCCGCCACCGGCGTGCCAAAGATCGCCGTCATGCCCGCACAAGCGCCGGCCACCAGCAAAGTCTTGCGTTCAGCCGCGCTCAGGTGAAAAAACTGCGCAATCAGCGAACCGAGCGAACCGCCGGTCATGATGATCGGCCCTTCTGCGCCAAACGGTCCGCCGCTACCGATCACGATGCCCGACGATAACGGTTTGAGCAACGCCACCTTGGGCGACATCTTGCTCTTGCCGAACAGGATCGCCTCGATCGCTTCGGGAATGCCGTGGCCGCGGATCTTTTCACTGCCGTAACGCGCCATCAACCCGACCAGCAGACCGCCGACGACCGGCAGCGCAATGACCCAGACGCCAAGCGTATGATTGGCCGGCGATGCTTCAGCCAAAGACAGCCGCTGGAAGAAGAACAGATTGGTGAACAGGCGAATCAGATTCAGCAGTATGTCGGCCGCGACCGTGCTGCAGCCGCCGATGGCAACTGCGATCAGCGAGATCAGCACGAGGCGCCGGTCAGCCGCGTAATCGCGCTTGTTCATGAAACGTATGCGGGAATCTGACGGAATGCTTTGTGGAATGCTCATCTTGCTGGTATCTCCTGTGACAGGATTAGTGGTTATCTTCGTCATTGAATGCAGTGATCCGCGCAACACGGAACGTCCCTTGCAACGACCTTAGTTCCGCCTCATGCAAGCCGGCCAGCCGCTCCAGTAATTGCGCGCCATGCCTGGACAGATGCACCTCGACCCGCCGCCTGTCGACCTCGCTCTTGCGACGTACGACAAGGCCGCTCTCCTCGCAGCGCGACAACAGCGCAACCACGCCGTGATGCTGCAGTTGCAATCGTTCCGCCAGTTCTCCTACGGTGGCCCAGTCGCGGCCGGGAAAGCCGCGCACATGCAGCATCAGCAAATACTGCAAGGGCGTGACGCCCTCCGCTTTCGCTGCTGTTTCACTGAAGTGCAGGAAGCGGCGAAGCTGATAGCGAAATTCGGAGAGCGCTTCATACTGCTTTTTCGACAAACGCGACGATGGTGTTTTTTTCTTTTCCATGTGAAGGCATGAGACCGGAAAAATCGAAATGTATCACATCATGATATATTTGCGGCTCTCCCGAAACAGGCAACAAAGAATCGACATGAATGACGTAGTGGCGTGGCTGCGCGGATTCGTCCCTCCCCCCATCAATGCCGGACGGCGCGAAAAATTGTGTGCCTGTCTGGGCGCATGGATCGGCCTCATGTTCACCGGCCTGGTAAGCAGGGCTACGCTCGGCGATTTCAATCCGTGGTTCATCGCGCCGATGGGCGCCTCGGCCGTATTGCTGTTCGGCGTACCATCCAGCCCGCTGGCGCAGCCGTGGTCTCTGGTTGGCGGCAACATCGTCTCGGCGCTGATCGGCGTCGCCTGCGCGCAAAACATCAGCGATCCGATGCTTGCCGCCAGCGCTGCGGCCGCCATCGCGATTGCGGCCATGTTCGCGCTGCGCTGCCTGCATCCACCCAGCGGCGCAGTAGCTCTCACCGCCGTGCTGGGCGGCCCTGCCGTGCTCGCCAGCGGATATCGCTTCGTGCTATGGCCGGTGGGATTGAATTCGGTCTTCCTGTTGATCGCGGCACTGCTGTTCAATAACCTGCTACGCCGACGCTATCCGCATGCCCATGCGCATACGCATCACGCGAACCCGCACCATACCGCCGATCCGCTGCCGAGCGAGCGGCTTGGCTTCACCCGCGCCGATCTGGACGAAGTGCTGAAGGCGCATGAGGAATTGCTCGATGTCGCCCCGGACGACCTGGAAGATATTTTCCTGCACGCGGAACTGAACGCCTACCGGCGCCGCTTCGGCGAGATCCGCTGCACAAACCTGATGTCGAAAGACATCGTCACGGTACAACAGTCAATGCCGCCGGAAGCCGTATGGAAGCTGCTTGCGAAACACAAGGTCAAGGCCTTGCCGGTGGTCGATGAAACGGGCGCGCTGTCCGGAATCGTCACCCTGCACGATCTGATGCTTGGTCACGGCCACGAGACGCAGACGGAAACCTGGCCGCCGCAACCGCCGCACGCGGAGCGGGTGGAACAAATCATGACCCGCAACGTACGGACTGCACATCCCGATCAACTGATCACCGATCTGGCGCCCTTGTTTTTTGATGCCGGACACCACCATCTGCCCGTCGTCGACGCACAACGGCGAGTAGTCGGCATGGTTACCCAGTCCGACCTGATCGCCGCACTCTGTCGCGTCAGTCTCGAAGAAACCGGAAAACGGATGCTGCCGGAGACGAATAAACAGATGGCGGCCTAATGACCAGTCAGGTCGATCACAACCAATTTTGTTCCGCATCCGCAATAGACGCTGGAATGTCCTGATAACCGTCAATGAGAGAGCAATACTCCGCTGCTACGATTCTTTCAACAGTAGGAAGCGGAGTGGGAAGCGGCAATGCAAATCGAAACGATCGGGAAGTATCAACTGCATCTGATTGCGCATGAATTGTCGGGCTCCGGCCAATGGGATCCGTTTGTCGCGATTTTCAAGTTCGATGAAGAAGCGCAGGATTTCAAATGCGTATATGAAAAACACCATGCATCCGACAAGCCGTTTCCAACTTACGACGAAGCAATCGACTCAGCCCGGCGTGCCGGCAATGCGCTGATCGAGAAGGGGAAGGTTTAGGAGTCGCAAGCGTTGCGGGGGGTATTGGCGCGGGTACTGCGCGGCCTGTAGCGGCGCTATGTGCCGACGCTGCCGCTGGCCTCACCCTACACTAATTTCTATACAACACTGCCATTAAACCGTATACGTCAACACTCCATCCACATCCTTGAACTTGTCATAGATGGCCGGATTTTCACCCACCGCCAGCGCTTTGAAATGCGCCGTACCGCACTTGATCTTGCCCCCCTCACGGTCGCGTAAGTCTTCGTCGAACAGGCTGCTCTTCGTTTCCACCACAAAGTACAGACGTTCATGTCCGTCGCGCTCGACGAGAACAGCCCAGTCCGGGTTGTAGCTGCCCAGTGGCGTAGGCACCTTGAACCAACCGGGTAACTTGGCGTAAACCTTGATTGCGTCGTTTTTCTCCAAGGCTTCGGCAAAGTCGCGCTCGATGGTTGAATCATAGACCACGTGCTGATACACGGACTTTTGCGTGTCCTGCACCAAGTTCTTGAGGTAGCCGGTCAGTTCTTCGGTCTCGAAAAGTTCTTGCGCGTAGTAGTGCTCGTCGCCCAGCCGCTGATACCTGATGCCGTCCACCAAGGCGAGGCGTTTGCAACGGTTGATGGAATCGGCCGCCAGTTCGATGAACTGCTGGGGGTTGCGCTTGAATTCGTTCAGTCGCGTGCTCTCGGTCAGAATGCGAACAATCGTCTTGCGCGTCAACTGGGTACGGTCTTGCAACTCCGTCAGCAAGTCCGGCAGCTCAATGTCGCTCTCGTTCAGCGGCACCAAATCAGCGCCAGCCTTCTCCGTTGCTTCCACACCAGCTTTGCCAATCGCCACGTCCGCTTTGCGCCATTGCAGTCGAGTCTTGACAATCGGTGGAGCGCTGTTCAGGGCCTCAATGCACCGCTCGATTAGTTTCTCGTTGTCGAAATGCACGCGGTAGGTAGTCTTGTGCTTGATGCGGTCCCACAGAGCTTGGAACTCCGGACTCACAAGAACCGATTTGCGCACCGGAATGTGCTTACGTTCATCAGCATTTTTTACTTCCAGTTTGCCGGAAAGCTTTTTCAGCACGCCCGCGATTTGTGCCCGCTGGGCTTCAAAATCGGCGGGCAACACCAGCGTGCCGTCCTTCAGCGCAGTCTTCAGAGAGTCTTGCACCCTGCCCTTGTCGTTGATGTAGCCCTGCGCCTTCAGATGCGCCCACAAGGCCTTGGAAGCATCGAACCCAAGCGGTGCTGTTTCGCCGTTGCCTCCAATGACAGCAATGGCCGCGAATTCATGGTTCTGAACCACACCGAACTGAATGCCGGTGTCTTTCTCGATGTCCTTTTGCAAATTTTCGGCAAACTGCTCGTAGCTCTCGGTGGCAATCACGGTCAGCGTGTTGATTTCGAAGCCGCGCAACCGCTCACCCTTCTGATTCACACACAGGCGCAGGCCACGGCCAATAGTTTGGCGACGCCAGCGCTCAGTCTCACGAGTCGAGAAGTTGCAAATTTGAAAAACGTTAGGATTATCCCAGCCCTCTTTCAGGGCCGAGTGTGAAAAAATGAACTTCAGCGGCGATTCAAAGCTCAGCAGCTTTTCCTTGTCGCGCATGATGAGGTTGTAGGTGTCGTCGTCGGCCGCCGTCGTGCCGCTCGTGTCCTTCACCATCTCCACGGTCTTGCCGCCGATCTTCTTCTTATCGATGGAAAAGTAGCCGTTGTGCACCTCCTCGGCCGCCGTCGCCAAGTCGATTTCACCGAACAGGCTTTGGTAGTCCGGGTGACGCGCCCAGCGCTTGTATTCCTCTTCAAACATCAAGGCGTATTCGCCCTTCACCGGGTTGCCTTGCTCGTCGTACTGGCGGTACTTGGCAACCTCGTCGATGAAGAACAGACTCAGCACCTTCACGCCCATCGGGCGCAAGCGCTTTTCCTTGTCGAGGTGTTCCTTGATCGTGCGGCGGATCATTTCACGCTGCACCGCGCTGGCATCCACATCGCCCCACGCCTCCCCCACGCGCAAGTACACCTCGCTGCCGGGCACCTTCAACTCCAGGAACTGGTCGCCCTTGGCCGTGCGGATTTCGCCGATGCGGATATTGGCGTACAGCGGCCGACCGGTCTCCTGTTCCAGGTCGAAACCGTCTTGCACGGTGATAGGTTCGCGACGCACAGCGCCGACGCTGTTCTCGCGGTCCACCTCAATGCTGGCCGTAATGACGCCCTTCTTGTTGCTCACCGCCAGCAGCTTCACGTAGGGCTTATTGTTGCCCCCTTGCACCGTGGCAGCCGCCACTTCGATCTGCTTGACCAGCTTCTGCTCGTAGGCGTCCACCGCATCCAGCCGGTAGACCATGTTGTGCTT
>DASVLY010000571.1:0-4016 GCA_036384635.1 Noviherbaspirillum sp.
ACCACCATGTAAATCATCGTTTTTATCCGGCAAATAATTTTTTGTTCAATCGATTGATGCGCCATGTTTCAATGGATGCATCTTATAAACAAAGATCCCTTACTTTTTGATCTTTTTAAAAACAAGCGGCTTTATCAAGAACAAAAAAATGATCGGCGCCCAGGCGGCGGGCACGAACGTGAACGCCGAAGGAAGAACATCGGAATAGATGGAGATCATGGTCAGGGAAGCCAGTAAGGCCGCCAGCTTGAACAGCAGCATTTCTGCATTTTTCGTTTCGCGAACGCGCAGGATCGACATGGTGAAGGCATCGGAAACCATTGCATAGGCGGCTTGGCTGATGACCCATGACCATCCGATCGCATGGATGCCGAAGCCATGCTGCAGCATATAAAAGCAGGCGACTATCAGCACCAGCGACAACGCGCTGATGCAAGGAATCAATTTGTATTTTCCAGTCGCCTGTTGCAGTTCATAGCTCAAATTGGCATGCGCGTTCATGCAAATCCCAAGCAGCAGGATCACAAACAATTCCGCGATTTCCTTGTCATGAATATGCATCAGGTTGAACAACAAGGGAGTCACCAGCGTTCCTGCGATGCTGAGCAGGATGAAGCCCGCCCATGAAGCGTTCATTACGCGATACATGATGGAAAAGAAGCGCTGTTTGTCTCCTCCAGAGGACAATTCCTTGACGAATTTGGGGAATACTGCAATGCCCGCGCCGTTGGAAAAAAACCAGACCTTGCTGGCAAGATCAAATGCAGCACGATATTTGCCAAGCCCTTCCAGGCCGAAAGAACGGTTGACCAATACGGAGCCGATGGCAATCACGGTCGATTGGAAGGTTTGCGCAATGGAAAGCGCCGATGAATGGCCGACAATCGCCTTGAATTGCCGGACGGACAGCACCGGCCGCCATGCTTCCCCGGGAATTTTCCCCATCATGCGCTGGGCAATCAAAAAATCCAGGAGCCGTCTGCCGACGACCATGCCGACGACGATTTCAGGCGCCTTGAAGACGAATATCCCGCCAAACATCAATGCATATCGCACAAGCCCGGAAACAAGCGTGAAGCGGGAATAGCGGTCGACTTTTTCGTCGGCAAGACACACATTCTGGATGAGGTAAATCGGAATGATCAGCGCGTACTCGATGACGGAGAAAAACAGGATCCATCGCAGCGCCGTGACGTTTTCCGGTGAAACGGGAAAGAGATAAGCGGGAACAACGACCAGCAGCACCGGCAGCGACAGGAGCAAAAGCCCGAACAAGGCGAGATAGATGCCGAAGGCATTCTGCAGATGCCGGCGACGGACATCTTCTGCGGTATCGGCCGCCAGCAGACGCAACAGGTTTTTTCCGACGCCCAGATCGATCAGCGTGATGAAAGTGGCGAGAACGCCATAGATGGAAAAGAGTCCGTAGCCGTTCGTGCCGAGAAGCTTCAGACTCAACGGGACAAATACAATGCCCAGAAGGCCGTTAACGATGTTGACGGAATAGACGGAAAGAATGTTTCTCTTCAGATTGGACATATTCGGTTTCTTTATCTTGCTCTGCCACAGGTATTCCGGATCGGCTGCCGTTAACGGGAAGAGGCAGGCAGCAATTCTCTCTCCTGCATGCATAGACGCAGTCCCTGTTCCCAGTGAGGAAGCGTCAGGCCGAATGCATTCTTCAGTTTGCGGGAGGAGACCACCGAATAGCGCGGTCTTTGCGCGAGAGTCGGATGCTCGTGCGTCTTGATTGCTGTTACCCTTGGCGGGATGGACAGGTTGGCGTGCGCAAGAATTTGTTGTGCAAAGCCATGCCAGGTGGTCTGTCCTTGCGGCGCCATGAAATAGATTCCGCTCTTTTCCTGCCACCACCGGGAATGGTTTCCCATGGCGTTGGCCTGCGCGAGAATCTGCGCCGTGGCATCGGCTACGGTACCGCACCACGTCGGCGAGCCGTACTGATCACTCACGATGCGCAGCTCGTCACGCTCTTGCGCCAGCCTTAGCATGGTCAAGAGGAAGTTTTTGCCACGCACCCCGTACACCCAGCTCAGGCGCAGGATCAGGTGAGGAATGCCGGCGGCCTGAATCGCCTGTTCGCCCGCCAGTTTGGTGTTCCCGTAGACGTTGCATGGGTTGGGAACGTCTTCTTCGGTATAGGGACCGGATTTGGCGCCGTCCAGCACGTAGTCGGTCGAATAGTGAATCATGGCAGCGCCCAGCCTTCCGGCTTCTTCCGCCATGACTTCCGGCGCTTCCGCGTTGATGCGCCTGGCGAGCAGGGGATTGCGTTCGGCCTCGTCAACCGCCGTGTAAGCCGCGGGATTGATGATCAGTCCAGGCTTGACGCTGCGGATGACATCGCGCACTTGCTGGAGATTGCACAGGTCCATCTTGCTGCGGTCGAGGGCGATAAGTTCTCCCATTCCATGCAGCTTGCGCTGCAGTTCATAACCAACCTGGCCGTTTATTCCGGTAAGAAGAGTTTTCATTGATAGACTTCCGCCTCCGCGAGCGGTTTTCCCGCCTGGTCCTTGGGTGACAGTAAGGGTTTCCCGTCAAACGGCCAGTCAATATCCAGTGACTTGTCATTCCACAGGATGCTGCGCTCGTATTCAGGCGCCCAATACTCCGTTGTTTTGTAGATCACTTCGGCCGATTCGCCGGTCACGATGAAGCCGTGTGCAAAGCCGGGAGGAATCCACATCTGGCGCCGGTTTTCGGCAGAGAGGGGTGTGCCGAACCAGCGTCCGAAAGTGGGCGAGCTGCGGCGGATGTCCACCGCTACGTCGAAGATTTCTCCGGCGATCACACGCACCAGCTTTCCTTGCGCCTTGCGGATCTGGTAATGCAAACCGCGCAGCACATTCCTGGCCGATTTCGAATGGTTGTCCTGCACGAAATTGACCGGTGTTCCTATGAATGTTTCAAAGCGGCGCTGGTTGAAGCTTTCGTAAAAGAATCCGCGGTCGTCCCGTCTGTCTTCAGGTTCGAGGATCAGCAGGTCCGGGAGGAATGTCGTCGTCAATTTCATCATTAAAAAACCGTTTCGGTGAGTAGTTTTTGCAAATAGCTTCCATAGCTGTTCTTCTTCAACCGCTGCGCGAGTGCTTCCAGTTGCTTGGCATCGATGTAGCCTTGGCGGTACGCGATTTCTTCAGGACAGGCCACCTTGAGCCCCTGGCGCCGTTCAATGGCGGCGATAAACTGGCCGGCCTCCAGCAAGGATTCGTGCGTGCCGGTATCGAGCCAGGCCATCCCGCGTCCCATCACTTGCACGCGCAGTTTCCCGCGCTCCATGTAGACGCGGTTGACATCGGTGATTTCCAGTTCGCCGCGCTCCGAGGGACGAATGCCGGCGGCGATGTCGCACACCTGGTCGTCATAGAAGTACAAGCCGGTGACGGCGTAATTCGATTTTGGATGCCTGGGTTTTTCCTCGATGTTCATCGCGCTGCCGTTGGCATCGAATTCCACGACGCCATAACGCTCCGGGTCATGCACGTGGTAGGCAAAGACGGTGGAGAGCGTGGCCAGTGCGGTCGCTTCGCGCAATTGCAATTCGAAATCATGACCGTAGTAGATGTTGTCTCCCAAAATCAGCGCCGATGGCGAATCGCCGATGAATTTGCGGCCAATGATGAAGGCCTGCGCCAGGCCATCCGGCGATGGCTGCACCGCATAGCTGAGGCGAAGCCCCCATTGGCTGCCGTCACCCAGCAGTTCGCTGAAACGCGGCGTATCCTGCGGCGTGGAAATGATGAGGATCTCGCGTATGCCGGCCAACATCAGCACCGACAGCGGGTAATAAATCATCGGCTTGTCGTACACCGGCAGCAACTGCTTGGAAACCGAGGTGGTCACCGGGTAAAGCCGGGTGCCTGAGCCGCCGGCAAGAATGATGCCCTTGCGCATCTTGCGGGAAGTGGCGGCGGTCACTGTACTGTCTCCTCGGTGTCTTCGCGTTCCTCGGTATCCGTGCGGTTGTCATAGTTCAGTTCCATCCATTGGACATA
>DASVLY010000572.1:0-7438 GCA_036384635.1 Noviherbaspirillum sp.
ATTCCAGGCGCTCGCGCTCCAACAGCACATTCTTCGCATTGATCTCGAACTCCTCGCGTTGCCTGGCCGACGTGCGCCATGCCTTGTAGGCAGCGCCGACCGCTTTCACAGCGTCTTGCAGACCAGCCAGATTGTCGAGCAACACGCGCTGCGCATCGGTTTTCAGCAGCGATTGATGCGCATGCTGACCGTGGATATCGACCAGCATCTCGCCCAGCTCGCGCAATTGCGCGGCGGTAGCGGCAATGCCGTTGATAAACGCCTTGGACCGTCCTGCATTGTCGATCACGCGGCGCAGGAGCACGCAGCCGTCGTCATTGGCGAACTCATGCTCGTCGAGCCAGGCGTCGGCCTCGGCGTGCGAGGAAAATTCGGCGGTGATATCGGTTTTCGAGGCGCCTTCGCGCACCACGCTGGCGTCGCCTCTGCCGCCCAGCGCAAGCGCCAGCGCATCGATCAGGATCGATTTGCCCGCACCGGTTTCGCCGGTAAATACAGTAAAGCCGGGCGCAAACTCAAGTTCGATGGAATCGACAATGACGAAATCGCGAATGGACAGTGTGCGCAGCATGGAAATCTGTTTTTGTGGCGTAGACAAGCCGACTATTTTAACTGCCCTGCCACCGGTGGATATTCATTCCAGTGCAACTTTTCCCGCAAGGTATCGTAATAGCTCCAGCCCTGCGGATGCAGGAAAGTAATGGTATGGGCAGAACGCCTGACGACAATCCGGTCATGATGCTGCAGGCTGGCTAGCGACTGCATATCGAAATTAACACTGATACCGCGTCCGCCCATGATTTCGATCACGATCGTGCTGGAATCCGGTATCACGATCGGACGATTGGATAACGCATGCGGCGCGATGGGCACCAGTCCGATGCCGGAGAGGCTGGGGTGCAATAACGGCCCGCCAGCGGACAACGCATAGGCAGTGGAACCGGTAGGAGTGGTAACAATCAGGCCGTCGGAACGCTGGCTGTACATGAAACGCCCGTCCACCTCGACTTGCAATTCCGCCATGCCGGAGGTGGCGCCGCGCGAGACAACAACATCGTTGAATGCAAGGGCATGGAAAATGGTTTCGCCTTCACGAATGACCGAGCCTTCGAGCAGGCTGCGCTGCTCTGATTCCAGTTTTCCTGCCAGCATATCGGCCAATACTGTAATCTTGCTTTCCTGCGAAATATCGGTCATGAAACCGAGCCTGCCCTGATTGATGCCGATTAAGGGTACATTGCAAGGAGCGAGCTGGCGCGCGATGCCAAGCATGGTGCCATCACCGCCGACCACGATTGCAACATCCGCATGTTCGCCGATTTCAGGCAGCGTCATCGCGACAGCGCCAGCCAGGCCGACGGTTTGCGCGGTTTCGGTCTCGAACACGACGGTATGTCCGGCCGCAGCCAGAAAGTCGGCGATCTCCGACAGCGATTCGGCAATGCCAGCGGCCATATACTTGCCGATAACGGCCACCGTATTGAATTTGCAAGGTTGGGCAACTGACTTGGAAGGCAACATGCTGAAGATTAGACCATAATTTCAGATGCTGTTGCAGAGCACGACGTTGAAACAAATTATTTGGGGCCTATATGAATATGAAACGATGCTTAAGCAACCGTACGGCAATCCTCGTTGCGACAGGGCTGGTACCTGTTACGGCTGCTCGCTAAAATAACGCCATGCAACTCGATACTCGCGCACAGACATTACTCAAGGCGCTGGTCGAACGGTACATCGCCGACGGCCAGCCGGTCGGTTCGCGCGCATTGTCCAGGATTTCCGGCCTGGATCTCTCGCCCGCGACGATCCGCAACATCATGGCCGACCTCGAAGAAATGGGTTTTGTGGCCAGCCCGCACACCTCTGCCGGACGCATTCCCACGCCGCGCGGCTACCGCATGTTCGTCGATACCCTGCTGACGGTGCAGACAATTGACGAGACCACGGTCGAGTCGAAACTGCATCCCAACCTGTCAGCCACTTCGTCACACAAGATCATTGCCAATGCCGCGCAGGTGCTGTCGTCGCTGTCGCAGTTCGCCGGCGTTGTGATGACGCCTCGCCACGAATCGGTATTCCAGCAAATCGAGTTTCTGCGCCTATCGGAACAGCGCATCCTGCTGGTGATCGTCGCGCCCAACGGCGAAGTGCAGAACCGCCAGCTGCTGACCGATGTCGACTACACGCCCGCCCAATTGATCCAGGCAGCCAACTACATCAACCAGCATTATGCCGGCGCCAGTTTTGACGAAGTGCGCACACGACTGCAGGGAGAATTGCGTCAACTGCGCGACGACATGACGCGGCTGATGCAGGCCGCGGTCGAAGCCGGCAGCGATGCCATGGCCGAAAATGCGGACGATGTGGTGATTTCCGGCGAACGCAACCTGCTCTCCGTCACCGACCTCGCCTCCAACATGACATCGCTGCGCAAGCTGTTCGACCTGTTCGAGCAAAAAACCAGTCTGATGCAATTGCTCGATGTATCGAGCAAAGCAACCGGCGTGCAGATTTTCATCGGCGGCGAGTCACATCTGGTGCCGGTTGACGAGATGAGCGTCGTGACCGCGCCGTATGAAGTCAACGGCAAAATCGTCGGTACGCTAGGCGTCATCGGCCCGACACGCATGGCGTATGAACGGGTAATTCCTATCGTGGATATCACGGCGAAGCTGCTGTCGAATGCGCTGAGTCATTCCTGACAGTTTCCTAACAGGCTGTTGAAAACTACTGCGCGGGCCGATCCTGGGGTCTGCGGTGCTCTGCGTACCACTCGTACGCGTGCGCTCCTCGCCCCCGGGCTCGGCCCGCTCGCTACGTTTCTCAACAGCCTGCTAACAACCGATCAATTCGGCAAGCGTCTTCTGGATTTCCACATCGGGCTTCGTAAACTGCAAGCCGGTTCGAAAGCCATCTGTGCTGCTCAGGATGCTGTAGATTACCTTTGCCTCCAGGTTTAACGAGCGCACCTTGCCGGTGGGCGTTGTTACATCAAACGCAATTGAGCATGCCTGTCCTGCCCGAAGCTGCTCGGACACAAATACGGATACTCCCTCCATCGATATATCGGCAGTGCGCACGTTAAGCTGCCCCGCTCCCGGCACAATAAGCTTGGCGTGGCAGCGCAACGTCTTGCGCGGAGAATTTCTTGCGTCGGGTTTAGTAGTTGTCATTTTTTATCTGGCCCTCACCTTTAGAGCGGAATATGCAGGCCTTGCTGCAGGCCTTGCGCCCAAGAGAAATTGCAAACGATCAAGAACGATTACGATGAGGACAATCAGTCTTGATGCAATGTCCATACAGCGCCAATGCATGCTCTGCAATATTAAAGCCGCGCTCTCCGGCAACGCTTTGTTGGCGTTTTTCGATTTCCTCATCATAGAATTCCTCGACCCGGCCGCAGTCGAGACAGACAAGATGGTCATGGTGCGACCCCTCATTGAGCTCGAACACAGCCTTGCCGCTCTCGAAATGATTGCGCTGCAACAACCCAGCCTGCTCGAACTGCGTGAGGACACGATATACGGTTGCCAGGCCGACATCCATGTTTTCAGCCAACAGGATTTTGTACACATCTTCCGCGCTCAGATGGCGCACCGTACTGTTCTGGAAAATATCAAGAATTTTGAGCCTGGGCAGCGTTGCCTTGAGGCCGCTGGCTTTCAGCTCGGAAGGATTGCTAGGCATGTGGTTGGTCGAATTGTGGTTATCTGCTTTATCATATAGCGTTTTGGCCCGATTGCTCAACGACTTGAACTCCCTTATGAGAATGTCATTTTCTCGCCCGGCCGCAGCCGGCGTACTTTGCCTGGTTGCCTGTCTTGCCGGGTGCGCGTCAAAAAATCCGCTGATGGAAGAGCCTGTGGCCACGACTGCCAACGGCAAATCGGATGAAACGATTGGCGCGAACAGCGGCAGCGTCACCACTACCGAGCCGACGCGCTTGCAGCGCCTCCTCAACTTCTTCTCTCCGTACCGGATCGAGATCCAGCAAGGCAATTTCGTGTCGCGTGAAATGCTGGTGCAGCTCAAGGAAAACATGCAGCGCAACGAAGCTATCACTCCTGAGCAAGTGAAGTTTGCACTTGGCACGCCCTTGCTGACGGACATTTTTCACGCGGACCGCTGGGATTATATGTTCCGCCTGAAGAAACCCAACGGCGAAATCATTTCGAGCCGGGTAACCGTTTTCTTCAAGGACAACCGCCTGGTACGCATCGACGGCGGCATGCTGCCGACCGAACAGGAATACCTGTCGATGATCGCGGGCCGCACCAGCAGCGACCGGCCCGAATCGTCCGCCTCCCCGAACAAATAGCCATCGTACAACAATGAACCAACTGAAAATCGCCGTTGCAGGCGCTTCCGGCCGCATGGGCCATATGCTGATCGAGACCGTCTTGAATGCAGACGATGCGGCACTGGCTGGCGCGCTCGACGTTGCGCAATCGCCCGGTATCGGCAGCGATGCCTCCGCCTTCCTCGGCAAGCCGTCGGGCATCGCGATCGAATCCGATCTGTCGAAGGGCTTGGCCACTGCCGAATTCCTGATCGACTTCACCCGCCCCGAAGGCACGTTGAAGCATCTCGAATACTGCGCCGCGCATGGAATCAAGATGATCATCGGCACCACCGGCTTCGATGAAGCGGGCAAGGCAGCGATTGCCGCGGCCGCGCAAAAAACCGCGATTGTATTCGCGCCCAACATGAGCGTCGGCGTCAACGTCACGATGAAGCTCCTGGAGATGGCGGCGAAGAGTTTTTCGCATGGGTACGATATCGAAATCATCGAAGCGCACCACCGGCACAAGGTCGATGCACCGTCCGGCACCGCGCTCAAGATGGGCGAAGTGATCGCCGATGCGCTGGGTCGCGACCTGAAAGACGTTGCCGTGTATGCACGCGAAGGCGTGACCGGCGAACGCGATCCGTCGTCGATCGGCTTTGCGACGATCCGTGGCGGCGATATCGTCGGTGACCATACCGTGCTGTTTGCAGGCATCGGCGAACGCATCGAAATCACGCACAAATCGTCCAGCCGCGTCAGTTATGCCCACGGCAGCCTGCGCGCGGCACGCTTTTTGGCCGACAAGAAGACCGGACTGTTCGACATGCAGGATGTGCTGGGTCTGCGTTGATCATCGGCGTTGAGGATGCCGGCGCACCGATCTCCATGAATATCGCCCCGCCCGCATCGCGACTTACCGCCGTTTCCGCTGCGCTGTTATTGCACGTGGCGCTGATTGCGGCGGTGCTCCCTCGCCTGGCCTTCCTGAACAAGGAACTCACCCCGCCCAAGCCGGTCAAGATCGAGTTGCTGCACGAGCCGCCAACGCCGCCTGCACCGTTGCCGGTGGTGCCGCCCATGCCGCCGCAGCCGCTTCCCCAAAAACAGCCGCATCCCAAGCCGCAGCCCGCCCCGCAGCCGGTGCCGGAGGCGCGCGAAGCGGCGGTGCCCCAGATCAAGTCACCTGAAGCGTCGTTCGATGCCAAACCTGTGCCATCCAATTCCACCGCAGTCGCCGCCGCGCCCGCAGCACCTGCTCCAGCACCGGCAAAAACCGGCGTCTCCATTCCGGCGAGCTATGCCGCCAGCAATCGCAAGCCTCCCTACCCCAGGCTGTCGCGGCAGAATGAAGAACAGGGAACGGTCGAGCTGCGGATACTGGTGAAAGCCGATGGCAGCGCCGGCGCGGTCGAAATCGCATCGTCGTCCGGCTATCCGTTGCTCGATGAATCGGCGCGCAGCACGGTACAAACCTGGCGCTTCAATCCGGCCACTGTCGACGGCAAGGCGGTAGCCGAGTGGTACCGCGTTTCCATTCCGTTTAAACTTCAAAACTGATTTTTCTTCCGCAAACCACCATGAACCAGACTCTCGGATTTACCCACTACTGGACACAAGGCGATGCCCTGAGCCATGCAGTTGCCTACCTGCTGTTGCTGATGTCGATAGTTAGCTGGTATTACATTTTCTCGAAGGCGTGGAGCTCGTGGCGCATACGCCGAAGCGCAAATGCCCTGGAAGGATTCTGGAAAGCGCCGACGCTGTCCGACGCGATTGCAACCGTGAAGAACGCCGACAGCGAAAACGTCTATACGCCGCTGGCGGTACAAGGCGCGGAGGCGGCCAACGTCACCTCGCAGACGGGGTCGCTCAATGCCTCCATCGATCCGAGCGAACTGATTACGCGCACACTGCGGCAGGAAATCAACCGCGTGTCGTCACGGCTGGAGAGCGGCTTGACCCTGCTGGCCTCGGTTGGATCGACCGCCCCCTTCATCGGCCTGCTCGGCACCGTCTGGGGCATTTATCACTCGCTGCTGGCGGTATCGAACGCAGGTACGGTGCAGATCGACAAAGTTGCCGGCCCGGTCGGCGAAGCGCTGATCATGACCGCGCTCGGCCTGGTGGTGGCGATTCCGGCCGTGCTTGCATACAACGCATTCAACCGCGTCAACCGTATTACGCTGGCCGAACTGGACGCATTCGCGCATGACTTGCATGCGTACCTGACCACCGGCGCGCGCGTGGGCAAATAATCCGGGAGAGTACTGATGGCATTCGGCGGATTCAACAACGACAAGCAGAACGCTCCGATGGCGGATATCAACGTCACGCCGATGGTGGACGTGATGCTGGTGCTGCTGGTGATCTTCATCATCACCGCGCCGCTGTTTACGCACGCGATCAAGCTCGATTTGCCGAATGCGCAATCGGCGCCGGCCCCGGAAAAGCCGGAGACGATTTCGCTGTCGATCAACGGCGAAGGCAACATCTTCTGGAACAACGACGCAATCAACCAGAAGGATCTGGATGCGAAGCTGGCGGAAGCGGCGAAAAAACAGCCGCAGCCTGAATTGCAGCTGCGCGCCGACAAATCGACGCGGTATGAAGTGATCGCGCAGGTGATGGCAGCAGCTCAGAACAGCGGCATGACGAAGATCGGTTTCGTCACCGACACCAGACAGCCGCGAAACAAGTAACACATCCACAACAATCCGTGTTATCGGCAATCGGCGGTTTTCGCCGGTTTTTCGCCGATATTCCCGCCGGAAGCCGCGGCAATACGTGCTGCTGAACCAGTATAATGGCGGGTTCAGCCACTTTCTCAGCCTCACCCGTCATGCAAGAAAAATATCTCCCCGCCGACGTCGAAAAGGCGGCGCAAGATCACTGGCGCGCGATCGACGCATACAAGGTCGCCGAACACGCGAAAGACAAGCAAGGCCGCGACAAGAAAAAATTCTATGCGTGCTCAATGCTGCCCTACCCGTCCGGCAAGCTGCACATGGGCCATGTGCGCAATTACACGATCAACGACATGTTGACGCGCTTTCTGCGCATGAACGGCTATAACGTGCTGATGCCGATGGGCTGGGATGCATTCGGTCTGCCGGCGGAAAACGCAGCGCTGAAAAACAAGGTGCCGCC
>DASVLY010000573.1:0-4529 GCA_036384635.1 Noviherbaspirillum sp.
GAACGCGTGGCCAAGACGCTCGGTTTCGAGGATGTGTGCCGCAACTCGCTGGATGCGGTGTCCGACCGCGATTTCGCGATCGAATTCTGCGCCGCCGCCGCGCTGGTGATGACGCACATCTCGCGCATGTCGGAAGAGCTGGTGATCTGGATGAGCCCGCGAGTGGGCTTTATCGATATCGCCGACCGCTTTTGCACCGGCTCGTCGATCATGCCGCAAAAGAAGAACCCGGACGTGCCGGAACTGGCGCGCGGCAAGACCGGCCGTGTAAACGGCCACCTGATCGGCCTCCTGACGCTGATGAAAGGCCAGCCGCTGGCGTACAACAAGGACAACCAGGAAGACAAGGAACCATTGTTCGACACTGTCGACACCGTCACCGATACACTGCGCATTTTCGCCGACATGGCGCGCGGCATCACTGTCAAGCCGGAAGCGATGCGCGCGGCAGCGTTGCAGGGCTACGCGACGGCGACCGACCTGGCCGACTATCTGGTCAAGAAAGGTTTGCCGTTCCGCGACGCGCATGAAGCGGTTGCGCACGCGGTACGCACTTGTGAGCAGCGCGGCTGCGATCTCGCCGATTTGCCGCTGGACGAGCTGCGCAAGTTCTCGGCGTTGATCGAGACCGATGTGTTCAATGTGCTGACGCTCGAAGGCTCGGTGGCTGCGCGCAACCATATCGGCGGCACTGCGCCCGGGCAGGTTCGCGCGGCGATTGCACATCTGCGCGCTCAATTGAGCTAAGGGCTCGCGCAGGGAGTTGTGCAATTTAGCGGCCATAGCCATAGCCGGATGCGATGCAAGGCGTGCGGTGCGCCGGCTATGGACAGCAATTCTGCGCGAGCCCTAAGCGTCAGTTACGTGAATCCGACGCTGCGCATCGGCTGCGCAGTACAAATTTCAAAGCGCGCATGCTCATCGGCAGCGCGCTTTTTTCGTATCGGTACGTGATCCTGTATCGATCCTCGCACCGATCTCCCTCCTTCCGCCGCATGCTTCCATCATTACGCATGCGATGCGCATTACCACGTACGGATATTTACCTGAAGCATAAAAAATGATGAATTTCCGCCATACAGCATGAAAAGAAGTCAGAACATGGCAACAAGGTGTATTCGTTTGCATATTGAAATGACATATACTCTTCGAGCCGTAAAACAGCCCGGTATTGGCCGCATATAAAAACCACGCGGCCCGGTTCAAGGATTTTTATCAATGGAGACAAATCATGCCTTTTCTGCTCTCGTTATCGAGGCTTATAGACAAAATCAATGAAAAAATCGGGCTCGGTGTCAGTTGGGCTCTTCTTCTCGCGGTATTGATCTGCAGCGGCAATGCGATCGTCCGCTACGCCTTGAATATCAGCTCGAATGCATGGCTTGAAATTCAATGGTATCTGTTCTCCGCGATCTTCCTGCTCGCAACCTCATACACGTTGCGTCGCAACGAGCATGTGCGTATCGACGTGATCGTCGGCCGCTTTTCCAAGCGCACCCAGGTCTGGATTGATCTCTTCGGCTTCCTGGTGTTCCTGCTGCCGATGACGCTGATCATCCTGTATTACGCAGTACCCTATGCGGCCCTCTCCTTTCGGGAGCAGGAAGTGTCCGCCAACGCCGGCGGCCTCATCATCTGGCCGGCCAAAATGCTGATTCCGGTCGGCTTCTTCCTGCTCACCTTGCAAGGCATCTCCGAACTGATCAAGCGCATCGGCTACCTGATGGGCAAGGTAAATGCGAGCGAGTTCGACAAGCATGCAACCACGCCCGAAGAAGAAATCGAGGCGATCAAAGCCGCAAACAAACTCAACTGATCGTCCGGAGATTAAACAATGGAGCAATTTCTGATTACAAATATGGCGCCGATCATGTTCGGTGCCCTGGTCGTGTTCCTGCTGTCGGGTTTTCCCGTCGCATTTGCACTCGCCGCCAACGGACTGTTCTTCGGTCTGCTCGGCATCGAGCTGGGTTTGCTTAAGCCTGAACTGCTGCAGGCATTGCCGAACCGTCTGTACGGCATCATGGGCAACGACACGCTGCTGGCAATTCCGTTCTTCACCTTCATGGGCCTGATCCTGGAACGCTCGGGCATGGCCGAAGACCTGCTCGACACCATCGGCCAGTTGTTCGGACCGATCCGTGGCGGCGTTGCTTATGCGGTGATTTTCGTCGGCGCTTTGCTGGCGGCGACTACCGGCGTGGTGGCGGCATCGGTGATTTCGATGGGCTTGATCTCGCTGCCGGTAATGCTGCGCTACGGCTATGACAAGAAACTGGCATCGGGCGTGATTGCCGCCTCCGGCACGCTGGCGCAGATCATTCCGCCGTCGCTGGTGCTGATCGTGATGGCCGACCAGCTCGGCCGCTCCGTCGGCGACATGTACAAGGCGGCGTTCGTGCCCGGTCTGTTGCTCACGGCAATGTATGCCGGGTATGTGGTTGCATTATCGATCTTCAAGCCGAAGGCCGTTCCCGCATTGCCGCCGGAAGCGCGCAACCTGCGCGAGCCGAACGGCAACAGCGGCGTCGTATCGCTGCTGGCATTGATTGCGGTCTCGACGGCAGCTTCATTCGCATTTGCCTCCTACTTCAAGTCCACACACCCGCAAGTCGCATCCGATGAACTCGGCATCTATTCAGGCGCTATCGGCATCATCGGCGCATTCGTGCTGGCGATAATCAACCGCAAACTGAAGATCGGCCTGCTGTCGCGCCTGGCCGAGAAAGTCGTGTTCGTGCTGATTCCACCGCTGGCGCTGATTTTCCTGGTGCTCGGCACGATCTTCATCGGCGTCGCAACACCGACCGAAGGCGGCGGCATGGGTGCATTGGGCGCGCTGATACTGGCACTGATCAACCGCCGCCTGTCGCTGGACCTGCTGAAGCAGGCGATGAACTCGACTGCCCGCCTGTCCTGCTTCGTGGTGTTCATCCTGATCGGCTCCAGCGTGTTCTCTCTGGTGTTCCGCGGCTCCAACGGCGACCTGTGGGTGGAGCACCTGCTGACCTCGCTGCCCGGCGGCACCAGCGGCTTCTTGATCGTGGTGAACCTGCTGTTCTTCTGCCTCGCGTTCTTCCTCGACTTCTTTGAACTGGCATTCATCCTGGTTCCGCTGGTCGGTCCGGTGGCGGACAAGCTCGGCATCGACCTGATCTGGTTCGGCGTGCTTTTGGGCGTGAACATGCAGACTTCATTCATGCACCCGCCGTTCGGCTTTGCGCTGTTCTACCTGCGCTCGGTCGCACCGAAAGAAGTCAAAACGTCGGACATCTACTGGGGCGCGGTGCCTTTCGTGCTGATCCAGGTGATCATGGTGGCGTTGATCATCGTTTTCCCGAAGATCGTATCGGTTGAAAGCAAGACCGATATGAAGGAGCAGATCGAGCTGAAACTCGACGCACCCTCGGATCAGAGCGACAACAATGCGCCGCAGCTGAACATGTCTGACGATGGCGGCAACAAGCAGGACGAAGCTCCGCAGTTGAACTTCTCCAGCGACGCCGACAAGCAATAAACGTCTATATCGCCACTCAACCCTGCCTGGCTCGCCAGGCAGGGTTTTTTTATTTCTCCGACAGAACCGGGATCGGGCATAAAAACGAAGCTTCAGTAAAAAAACTAAAAAGCCCGCAGTGCTTGCGCACTGCGGGCGATATCGGCTCCGACAATTTATTTTTTCTTCTTTACCCCCGGATTGATCATATAGTTCTGCAGGCTCGCTTCGGCCACCGAGAACCACTGGTTCTGGTCGTGCACGAAGCGTTTCCACGAATCATAGATTTTCCTGAACTTCGGATTCTTGGCTGCTTCCTCGTCGTTCACATCCATCGTCGCCTGGTAGCACGCATCCATGATCTCGCGCGAGAAGCTGCGCAGCTTCACACCGTTTTTCAACAGGCGCGCAAGCGCTCCCGGATTCTTCGCATCGTATTCAGCCTGCATCACAACATGCGCTTCATAAGAAGCCGCCTCGATCGCCGCCTGGTACTCCTTCGGCAGTTTTTCCCACTCCTTGATGCCGACGTAGAACGACAACTGCGGGCCGTTTTCCCACCAGCCCGGTGCGTAATAATACGGCGCGACCTTGAAGAAACCGAGCTTTTCATCGTCGTACGGACCAACCCACTCGGCGGCATCGATCGTGCCTTTTTCCAGGGCCGGATAAATATCGCCACCAGCGATCTGCTGCGGCACCGCCCCCAAACGCTGCATCACTCGCCCACCGTAGCCCCCGATGCGCATCTTAAGACCTTTCAGGTCCTCCACACCTTTGATCTCCTTGCGGAACCAGCCGCCCATCTGCGTGCCGGTATTCCCACCGAGAAAATTCATGATTCCATAGTCCTTGAAGAACTCACGCAGCAGCGTCTTGCCGCCGCCCTGGTCAAACCACGCGGTCTGCTGGCGCGAGTTCAGGCCGAAGGGCACCGCGCAGTCGAATGCGAAGGTCGGGTCCTTGCCGAAGTAATAATAGGAAGCGCTGTGGCCCATCTCAACGGTGCCCGCCTGCACTGCATCCATCACTT
>DASVLY010000574.1:0-5592 GCA_036384635.1 Noviherbaspirillum sp.
TCGAGCCTTAATCCGCCTGCCTGCAGCAATTCCGTGCCGCTGATTTCCCAGCTGAATTGCGGCGCATGCACAAAGGGGTTGCGTTTGAGCGGGTCGCCTACTTTGACGTAGCTGTCGATGGTGCCCTCCACCTTGATGGTGCAATGGCGCAAATTGCTGATGTCGATCTCGACGCTGTCCGCATCGCCATAGGTGTCGCTGCGGAAAGCGATATCGGTCGGGCCGGCGCGCCAGCAGACTTCTTCGCCATGCTCGAAGCCGTGCGAGCGGAAACGGTTGATCGTGCCGTTCAGAATCGTGATGCGGCCTTGCCAGACTGCCCATCGATAACGGTCGGGAATACGCGCCCCGCCCCAGCGCAAACGGATGAGCCGGTCCGAGTAGCCCGCCTCTTCGTGCAGATTGCGATGCCATATCCGTCCGGTATGGTCATACGCGGCAATCTCTTCCCATCCGCTGTGGCCGAGAAAGCGATAGTCCAGCGTGGCTGTGCCTTGATGCGCAAAGGCGTCGCCTTGCAGATGCTCGCCGCAGCGCACCAGCAGCGCCGTGTGCTCGCCGGTGGTGGCCCAGGTATGGCGCGCGCGAAGAGCGCGCGCAATGCTGCGGCGATCCAGGCGATCGGCAATCACGCCGGTCAATCCGCCATGCACGCCGAACACCTGCGTGCCCGGCGGACCGCCGCCGGGACGACCGCGATGTTCGTCGCCGCTGGCGGCCACGCCGATCTGATAACCGCGGCTGATCACATCCTGATAGAGCCAGCCGAAATGCCCCCAGCTCGATGCAATCTCGACCAGCCGTTCCAGTTCGGGATGATGCCAGTCCGGAATATAGCGGCGCCCGCCCACATGCGGCATGATCAGATGCTGTTCGGGGTCATCGATATAGGCGGCCCATAGCTCTTCCACCGGCCAGCGTCCCAGTTTGACCGCTGTGCCTTTCACATCCTCATTCCAGATGAAGGTGCGGTTGTGCTCGCCATGCCGGTTGTACGGAAAACCGGGCGCCTCGTCGCCGAGGAAGACGACGTTGTGATCGCCGCCGGCGGTGGAACTGCCGCACCATTCCTGTACCGGATAGCAGACGAAGCGTCCGGGTTCGTTGAATTCCTCGACGGTGTTCACGCCAAGCCGCCAGTTCTCGTCCGTGATCTGGAAGTCGTTGGCGGTATAGCCCAGCACATCGATGCCGCCGATATCGCGCGCATAGGCCGCATTGCAGGCAGGGCTGTTGGTGCCGACGGTGTCGCTGGCATGCACGTGCAGGTCGGCATAAAAGGAGCGCGAAGCAGGAAAGCCGGACTCGATGGCGACAACGGCTTCTGCAGGCGCCACATCGCGGTTGCCGACCAGTTCCGCGACCAGGCGCAATGGTCCCACATCGGCAGGCAAGTCATCGACGCCGATACTTGCCCAGCCATCGACAGGCAATGCATGCTCGCGTTCGTACACCTGCTCTATGCCTAAAAAAGCGCGCAGGCGGATATTGCCGCCGATGTTTTTGCAAGCGTTGCCCCAACGGTCCTGCACGGAGATGCGGAACGGGATGGGTTGCCCCGGCCGCGCAAAACGGGGGCCGGCAACCAGCAGGCGCGCGGCGGGACCGGCGGCCATGTCGATGACGACATCGCCCGGCACGGCCACAAAGCGCGAGGTGCCCAGAGGATCGACATAGCAGCGGAAACGGAACTGGTCTTCGACGAAGGTTTGCACTCTCGTGCCGGGGCCGCCGCCGCGCCGGTCGCCGAGCCTGACGATGATATGGTCCCCCGCATTCAGATAGCCATCGACCACGTCGACGATGATGGCTTTCTGAAAAGGACGCTCATGTCCTTTCTGGTCGAAACGCACGCTTAACGATTGCACCGTGGCCGGGCTCTGGCCTGGAACGAGCTTGCCGGCCTGATATTCGGCAGTGACGTAGTTGGCGGCGGCCGGGTCGCTGATCTGGAACAGCGCCCAGTCGGAATAAAACTTGAAGGTGACCTTGAACCAGCCGCCGTCGGCCAGACCGGATGCGCCCACTTCATAATCGAGCACGATCTCGTTCCAGCTTCCGGTTTCCAGGCGCTCGACATTGCAATGGACGCGCCCGGCAAACGGCAATTGCTTGTTCTGCAAATACAAACCTTCGGGCGCGTAATGCGGCCCCAGTTTTTCGCGTAACAGCAAATAGCTTTCTGCGGATGCCCGATCTTGTTGTTGGGTCATGGGAAGTGCTCCAGGAAATGATGGATAAAGAGTGCCGCGTGCGCAGAGCGCACCCGGCACATTCATATGGATGGATTTACCGGAACGGCCAGGGCGCGCCCGGATCCCACACCGGGATGCCGAGGAACGCATACCACGGAGCCATGACGAGAATGCCGTATGCGATCGCGATCAACACCGAGACGATGCCGACCCTGGCATAGTCGCTGGTGCTGAATGCGCCGCTACTGTAGGCAATGACCGCTGCGGTGATCTGCGTCGGCAGCAGATAGGCGAAGCTGTCGGTGTCGGCAACGAGCATGGTGAAGGCGACCGGATGCAAGCCGAGCCTGGGCGCCAGTGCCAGCAGAATCGGCGCCATCATGGTGACGGCGGCAACATTGGACAGCATGCCGATGCGGATGATATGTGTGCCGCCCATCACGATCAGCAGGATGCCCCACCACGGATAGCCCTGCGCCACGTCATGAATTTGCACTGCCAGCCATTGCGCAAGCCCGGTCCCGGCAATGGCCGAGGAGATCGACAGCGCGCCCGCCAGCAGGAGCACCGTGCCCCAGATCGTGCGGTCCTGGATGTCTTTCCATTTGAACTGGAGCAGGCCCGGCGTGAACATGATGGCCAGTCCCAACAGCGCCACGGTGTCGGTCGCGATCCTGTGCCAATGTTCAGTGGCCCATAACACGGCAACCAGCCCGAGCACGGCGAGAATCGGCCATGTCCGCGCATTGGCTTTCGCCTGCCGCTCTTGCCGGATATGTTCCAAACCGCTCGGAAGAGCGACTTTGCGTGTGCGGAAATACTGCTGCACCCACCACTGCGTCAGCACAAACATGCCCAGATACGGCCACTGCAGCTTGAACCAGTCGAGCCAGGAAATGTGCAGTTTGAGTTCGCTGGCAAACAGGCCGGAGATGACCATATTGGGCAAGTGCGCGGTCAGGATGCACATGCCGCTGATCATGGAGCCATACACCAGGGTTTGAATCACAATCGCCTTTTTGGCATTGCGCTCTTGCTCGGCATGTCCGAAAAAGCCGGTCAATCCATTGACGACCGGCAGCAGCGTCGCCGCGCGCGCATTGGCTGCGGGCACCACGAAGCTCAATACGAGATTCACGGCGAACATGGCCCAGATCAAGCCATTGACGGTTTTTACCTTGATCCTGTCCAGCAGTCCGAGCGCGATGGCGCGGTCGAGTCCGGCCGCCTGCATGATGGCCGAAAAAATGAATGCGGCCAGGCAGAGGAACACCACGGGATTGGTAAAGCCGGCCGCTGCTTTGGGCAAGGGCGTGACGGCATTGGTCAGCACCAGCAGCATCGGGATCAACAGGCCGGAGACGCCTACCGGCAAGGCTTCGGAAATCCAGACGATGGCGGCCCACGCCATGACGGCCAGTGTGGCTTTGCCGGAAGGCGATAAACCTGCCGGCAAAGGCAAACATTGAAGGATCAGGAATAGTACCGCCCAAGCCAGCACGAATCCGGCAAATGACTTGGCCGTTGAGCGGCCGGACGCGGTGAGCAGAAGATTCAACCCGCGGAACGCGGGGGCGAAACCGAAGGAGGGTTGGACGAGATCATTGCTCATCGCGCCCTCCTCGCGCTGTGAAGCGCCACATCAATTCTCATGGTGAGCCCTTGTGATCGATTCAGTCTATGGGCTTACAAGACTAACAACAAGCTCACGCAAAAAGAACTGAGATTAAATCATAACCATATGATCTTATTCGCAAGGGCAGGCGGGCACGGAAATCCGGAAGACGATGCGTGGAGAGCATGGTCTCGCATCGAGGACTAAGGAAACCATATTGTTGATTTTTTAGTCTATTGCAGAAATCAACTGCAATGTCACTCCCTGAATGCCCCTGCAAACACCCGAGAAAGGATGTGCCATGAAGACCGGTCCCGACTTTGAACTGCTTAAAGATGTCTATGCCCTCATTGATGGAATCCCGGAAACGGCCATCAATCTCGACAGGCTGCAAACTGCGAAAGGCGAAGCGCTGGATAAGGGAACGATCTGTTCACCGGCCGGATGGCTGGCGCAGCATCCGAGGTTCATGGAGCTGGGCCTGTCGTTGTCGGAAGACGGACATCGGTTGTGCCTCGATGGCCGGCCGGCAGAGGCCGGGTCCGAGGCCGAAGTCCTGGCGCGCATATTCGGTCTGCCTCCGTCCGAGGCGCAACATCTGTTCGGCACCAGGGAGACCTACTCGCTGGGAGACGATTCGGGACTGAGCGACAAACGGCTGTGGTTGCGCGAACTGCGCGAGTTCCTGAAGCAGCATCACGAGGTCGACGAGCATTTCGAAGAACTGCTGGAGACCAAGAGGCCATTCGCGGAACCGGCGAATCCGGCGGAAATCAGGGCGATTTAGCGTCCGTGCCGGAATCGGTGATGCAATTTGGCAGCTATCGCAGCAACGTTGTTGCAGCGATAGCTGCCAAAATTGCGCAACTTATTTCTGCTCGCCCCCTTGCGGACGCTGCCCTTTGCGCAGGCGCTGGATCAAGAGCGTCGTCTGCAGGGTGGCAACGGCATACTGCGTATCTGCCCACGCCGCGAACAGCCGGTCGGCGGATTCGCTCATCATGCGCGATGCAATGATTGCTGCGTCCATCGGCGAAGCGGCAGTTTTACGCGCCTCTTCCATCTTTTCCAGCAATGCATTCAGTGCCGGGCGGTGACGCGATGGCGCCTGATCAACCGCTTCGCGCAGCGCATTCCGGCGAAACTGCTCGAACGCCTTTGGGTTGCTCTTGTACAAGGCACTCAATGCCTCAAATTCCGGTAGATCGTGGCCCATTTCGGTTCTCCGCGAAAGTTTGTGTAATCATGAGTAGCAGCGGCAGAGGCTAGAGTTCCCCAAAAAATTGCTACTGTCCGCGCCATTCATTCCTTGAACACGGAAAGTGATCGTTCCGACAAGTCGCGCTCCATCCCGCTTGCCCCAATTTGCATCAATCAGAATAGCCCGCGCCTATTCCTGGGCATTGCATGAAGTCAAGGCGGGCAATCCGGTGTGTTGAGGCCGCACAAGAATGAGCAATTGAACAAGAGACGATCGTGCCCCCTCATACCAATCTGCCGCCATAACGTGACGATGAAATCGATGGATTTTTTCGTCTGGCAAGGGTGAAGCCGGAGTTTCGAGCGACCTGTCGCTCGCCGGCGTAACGGTATCGGCATGCAAGCCGATACGCGCCCTGCAAGGGAGAGGAGGCGCCATAGCAATGGGATGGACGCCCCCACCCGTAACGGCATCGAATGTGCCAAAGTGGAAGTGTCAAACAACCACTTGAACCGAGGGGAGCGTCACCATGAAGATTACGACAATTGGCATCGATGTGGCAAAGAATGTGTTTCAGGTTC
>DASVLY010000575.1:0-2477 GCA_036384635.1 Noviherbaspirillum sp.
GACCGAGAACGGCACTTGCCGCAAGGCCTGCTCGAAGCCTGTGTCCGCCGGCGCGTCATAGGCCGGATTGACGTCGAACATGACGAGCGATGTGACTGCGCCGGCGCGCATCTCATCGACCAGCGCGGCGAGCGACTCCGCATGGTTCTGCGCGCGCGCTTCCACCGGCGCAATCGGAATCACGGTCTTGCCCACGTTACCGAGATACGCATTCATCCGATGCACCAGCGCGCGCGTGCGCGCCGACATGCTGCCGCCCGCCACCAGCAGAGATGCGCCCCGATACCGGAGCAACCGTTCCGCCAGCACCGCTTCCCACCGGCCCGCGCGAGTGTCGGACGCATGCGGCATATCGGACGGCAGGCCCGTCATGCCGAGCCGCGCCGCGATGCGCCATACCGTTCTTTCGATGTCGTGCGGCGGCATCGCCAGCCTGTTGTCCGCCATCGCACCGAGCAAGCCGGGTGTCGCCTCCAGCGCGTACAGCCGCTTGTCGAATTGCGGCGCGTCGCTGCGCCGCCCCTGCACGAAATCGCGCGCATAGCGTATGGCCCCGGGCCAGTCTCCGAACAAGTCGGCATCGAAGCTCACCGTGAGCGCAGCATGGTCGAACCGATACAGCATGTCGACCGGCCGCCCGAATGCCAGCCGCGCCGCCTCGAATGCGGCATCGTCGTGCAACGGATCGTGGCAGTGCCAGCGCGCATTGGGATAGCGGTCCAGCAACGCCGCCAGTTGAGCCTCCAGGGTCGGCGAACCAACCGTGCCGGTCAGGATGCGCAAGCCCGCGCCGCCGTCGGCATCCCATGCCGCGCGCTGCGCTGCCAGCGCCATCTTGAATGCATCCCGGTTCGACAGCGCATTGCCACGGTGCACAGCCTGCGAACGATCCGGGTCCCACAATTGCAGCACCGATGCCTGCGCGAACACGCCGGTCGCGCCCAGGCTCGCCGGATGATGCGGATTGCCTTCCACCTTGGTTGGCCGGCCCATGTCGCTTTTCACCAGCACGCCCTGCGCACAGCCGCGATGCATGAAGGCAGTCGCGTAATACAGCGGTCTGCCGGGAATCATTTTTTCCGGCATCCGCACATAGGGAACGATGACTTCCTGAGGCGGCCCGCTGCAGCCGGCTCCGGCCAGCGCCATCGACGCCGCCATGATTTTCAGGAAGGCGCGCCGCTCCGCGCTCTGGGGCTCGCTCGCCATCGGCTTGATCGGAATGTGCGGACGATACGCCATAACCCCCTCTAACGATGACAGGTCGAACAATCGGTCAACCGGCGCGTATCCTGCAACCGGTACAGGCGGTTGAGTTGTTCGATCTCCTGCGCCGACAGCGGCCGGGTGTCGGTCATCGAAAACACTTCCGCCAGCGGCCTGATGTGCTGCGGCGCGCTGCGGTGGCATTGCAGGCACCACTGCATCTCCAGAGACGCCACGCGCATCGTCAATGGCATCTGGTCGACGCGGCCATGGCATTCGACACAGGCAATGCCCTTATTGACATGGATGCTGTGGTCGAAATACACGAAGTCCGGCAAGTCGTGCACACGATTCCATTGGATCGGCGTATCGGTGCGTGCGCTGGCATGCAGCGGCGCCAGCATCGGCGCATCGCGGAACAACTGCGAATGGCAGGTCAGACATATCCGGGTCGACGGCATGCCGGCAAACGAGGACTTTTCGACCGAAGTGTGGCAATAGCGGCAATCGATGCCGTCGTCGCCGGCATGATGCTTGTGGCTGAAGGGAATCGGTTGCGCAACCGGCTCGTATGCCGTAGCGACGGGCGCCATCGCCCAGCGCGCAACCGCTATCGCTGCGGCGAAAAACACAACTGTCCCGACGAAAACCAGCTTGATCGCAAGAACCGTAGATTGACTGAACGCTTGCACCATGTATCCGATCGAACAAGATGAATGCCCCCCCCATTGCCAGAGGCAGTTTCTCGTTCATACGCAATTCAGGTGCCAGCGGCTTCGACAGGCTTCTCTGCAGCATTGCCTGCTGCCGCCACCTGCGATCGGGCTGGCTGGCGGTCCGGGCAGCCACATCCGGCCAAGTACAAATTACATGACGTTGAAATTTTTTGCGGCGTCTCAGCTCCCCTCTTCCAGCCGGCGGCTGGCGATAGTGCGCAACGTACGCCACAGCGCAAACGCAAATACGAGCACTGCAACGACCGACATGACGGCAAGCAGAATCGGATGACCGGACAGAAGGAACCAGATGGAGGTCCAGAAAGGCAGACGGCCCAGCGTGTATGTCTTGCCCCCGAACATGCTTTCGGCCTTGCCCCCATGCACAAGGACTATGCTTCCATGCATCGACTTGACGGCGTCCTCATCCTGCAATACATCCAGCAGCGCATGCATCTCCTCCGGTTCGACGGCTGTGGCAGCGACAACGCTGTGCGCTTTGTCCAGAGGAGACTGAAACCCCAGCAAGGCAGCCAGCGGACCATTGCCTCGCAG
>DASVLY010000576.1:0-3725 GCA_036384635.1 Noviherbaspirillum sp.
GCCTGGCGCGCATTGTCGGCGTTTTGCCGCACCGTGCCAGTCATTTCCTCCATCGAAGACGCTGTTTCTTCCAGCGAGCTCGCCTGCGGTTCAGTGCGCGACGACAATTCGAGGTTGCCAGCCGAGATCTGATGAGATGGCGCTTCAACAAGTATCATGCCTATTTGTTTTCACACTCCAGCAACACCGGCCTGCCCTTACTCAACCGACGGCTGTTCGGTCCGCTCATCCCGTTTCTGCTGGCGCCGTCCCAGCCACCAGATCAGAAGCGGCAGTGCAAAGAAACCGCCGGGAGAGATGAACAGTACCATGTAGGGGCTGATCGCTGCCAGCTTGCGCAATTGGGCGCGGATCCTGCGACGGTCGGTTTCGGTCCAGCGGTAACCATTGCGCTGCTTCATCAATAGCTGCATCAAGCCGCGCATCTGCGATATCTCTGTCCACACGCGCTCGCGCTCGCGCCGCTGCAATTCCCACAGACTCCGGAGGAAGCGCCATATGAACTTGACCGGCGCGATCAAGGCTGAATGGAGTCGAGGGGCCAAGGCGGATCAAAAAGTTGATTAACGTCAATTAATTGTACGCCAGTCCATCGTCAACGGCTTATCGGAAAGCTGCCTCCATATGCCAGTATGACCAGGCATTATAATTGCTTTATGGAAACCAAACCCGTGATCCATGCGTTGTCCTGGGTCACTTATGAGGATTAGCAACTGTGGTAATCGCAACGATGGCTAATGCTGTCACCCGTCCGTTAAAGCATGCAGTCGGCGAAGCCGGCATGTTCAGTCATTTGCTGGCCAATTTCGAAGGCATGGTGTACCGCTGCCTGGTCGATTCCAACTGGACCATGCAATTCATCAGCGAAGGCTGCTTGGCGCTGACCGGCTATGAGGCCGAGGACTTCATCGCCAACAGCCGTGTCAGCTACGAAGACCTGATCCACCCCGGCGACAAGCGCCATGTGCGCGAAACCATCGGCGCGGCATTGAAACGCCATGAGCGCTTCAACGTCGAATACCGCATCCTCCGGCGCGACGGCGTGGTGCGCTGGGTGTGGGAGCGCGGTACCGGCGTGCGCGACGCGCACGGCATTTACATCGCGCTGGAAGGTTTCATCCAGGATATTACTCAGCGCAAGGAAGCCGAGCAGGCATTGCATGAAGCCGAGCGGCGCTACCGCAATATTTTCGAGAATGCGGTCGAAGGCATCTTCCAATCCACCCCCGACCACGGCTATCTCGCGGTCAACCCGGCGTTAGCACGCATGTACGGCTATGACTCGCCGACGCAGATGATTACCCATCTGCGCGACATCGGCCGCCAACTGTATGTCGATCCGCAGCGGCGCAACGAATTCCTGCGTCTGATGGCCGAGCAGGACGGCGTGCTCAATTTCGAATCCCAGATCTATCAGCGCGACGGCAACGTGATCTGGATTTCGGAAAATGCGCGCAGTGTGCGCGGCCCCGGCAATGAAATCCTGTTCTTCGAAGGTACAGTGGTCGATATTACAGAGCGCAAGATCTATGAAGAAAAGATCCGCTACCAAGCCACGCATGACGCATTGACCGGCCTGCCCAACCGCAACCTGCTGCACGAACGCCTGCAGCAGGCGATGGTCCATGCGGAGCGCAACCATGAAATCGCGGCAGTCGCCTTCATCGACCTTGACCAGTTCAAGTTCATCAACGACAGCCTCGGCCACCAGGTGGGCGACGATTTGCTGAGAATGGTCGCCTCTCGCCTGCACGCCTGCATGCGCACATCCGACACGGTCGTACGCCAGGGCGGCGATGAATTCGTCATCGTGCTTTCCGGCTACAAGAACATGGAAGCCGTCACCGCCTCTGTGCGCCGCGTGATCGCGGTGGTATCCGAACCCTGGTTCGCGAAGGGGCTGGAACTGCAGGCGACCTGCAGCGTAGGCATCGCGATTTTCCCGAACGACGGGCACGATGCCGAAACATTGCTGCGCCATGCCGATTCGGCGATGTACAAGGCCAAGGAACTAGGACGCAACAACTTTCAGTACTTCGCCACCGAGATGAACCGTCATGCGACCGAACGCCTGGAAATGCTCAACAACCTGCGCTACGCGCTTGTCCATGGCGAATTCGTGCTGCAGTACCAGCCCAAGGTTAACCTCGTCAGCGGTTGCGTGGTCGGCGCCGAAGCGCTGCTGCGTTGGAATAGTGCCACGCGCGGCATGGTGATGCCCGGCGCCTTCATCCCGCTGGCCGAAGAAAGCGGCCTGATCATCACCATCGGCGAATGGGTGATGCGCAGCGCCTGCGAACAAAACATTGCGTGGCAAAGAATGGGCCTGCCGGCGCTGCCGGTTTCGGTCAACCTGTCGCCGCGCCAGCTCGCGCGTGACGATATCGTCGATGTAGTGAAAGAGGTACTGGCATCGACCGGGTTGAATCCGCGCTACCTGGAGCTGGAGATCACCGAGAATGTAGTCATGCGTGACGTCGACAAGTCGCTGGCGACGCTGCTGCGCCTGAAGGAGCTTGGGGTGAAAGTGTCGATCGACGATTTCGGTACCGGCTACTCCAGCCTGAATTACCTGAAACGCTTTCCGGTCGATACTCTGAAAATCGACCGCTCCTTCGTCAACGACGTGCCGCTCGACAGCGACGATGCGGCAATCGTCAAAGCGATGATCTCGCTTGCGCATATCCTGAACCTGAACGTGGTGGCCGAAGGCGTGGAAAGCGACGAGCAGCGCCGTTTCCTGATGGAAAACGGCTGCGACGAAGTGCAGGGGTATTACTTCGGCAGGCCAATGACGGAGCACGAGTTTGCGCATCTGTGCCTGGGCAGCGGCGCTTTGCACGAGCAAGTCTGAAGTCTGCTCTATACGCCCCAGCCCACCGCCATCACGCCGAAGAGCTTACGATGGAAGACCATTACCAGGAGCGCCAGTACCGTTCCCGCCACCACCGCAATCACATCCTGACGAGCAACCGGCGTAAATGATTTTGTCGCATGCCTGGCGACTGCGGACAACAAGTCCAGCACCGCATATGCGAGGAAGGCACCGAACAGCACAGTTGCTTTCGCATGCCCGTTGGCCAGCAGGTGGACTATAGCCCAGATGCCCACGCCGATCAGCATCGGGTGAACGACCATGCGGCGAATATGGGTTTTCATGTTGGCCGCAGCCAGCAGGATAAAGCTGATCACCATCGCCAATGGTGCGATCATGATCGCAGCCGGATAGGGGTTGAACAGACGCGGCTCGCTCGGCGCCCTCGCATAGCCGATCACGATCAGCACCAGCCCGGCGGCAGAGATGACCGAGAACATGCCTTTGTAGCGTTTCTCGCCCAACTTGGCAAACAGCTTGTTTCTAAATGCGGGCAGGGTGGGGACAAGATGAATTCCCAGAAACAAGACTAGTCCTAAGATCAGCAGTTCCATCGCGATGCTCCTTGCGGGTTGGAAGAATGCGGCCTCTAACCGAAACTATACGCGCATCCGTTGAAAAGCTGCCCGAGCTTTACGTTGGCTTCGCTTGCATGCAAGCGCTTATGGATAAGGAATGATGAACACTGCCGCAACGACGGCAAGTGCCAAGGCGATGAAAAATGCCAGCACGGCGACATCAGCGCGTTCCATAAGAGCCCCTAACAATGCAAGAGAGAGTGCACTGTCGCCAAGGCCGCTTGGCACCGATAGCCGCCGCATGCGGAAGGCAGGCTGCATCACACTCACTG
>DASVLY010000577.1:0-7065 GCA_036384635.1 Noviherbaspirillum sp.
ACCTCTGCTTCCCCCCTTCTCGCCCGAACCCTCCGGGCAGTCCCCTGAAATAGTTCATAACACCCTCTAACTCATATGCGCGACTTAGCAACCGTCAACAATGTCCTATCGGAGCTGGGCCGACGCCACAGCATTGCCGGCTTGCGGTTGAGTGCAGAATCCACGATCGGACTGTGCTTGAAAGATGGCGTCGAAGTGGACTTTGAGTACGACTCCCAGCGCAATCGTTTGTATCTCCACACCATCATCCTGCCCTTGCCTAAGGATGACATGGAGCGTTGGAAGCTGTGTGAGGCCATGCTGGAACTCAACTGTTTGGAAAAAGGCATCCCTTGCGGCTCTCTTGCCATTCATCGGCAACGTGAGGCAGCCATATGCCAACTCAGCCTGGCCATCGATGGACTCACGGCTTCCTTGCTGGAGAAGGCGTTACGCGAATTACTTCTCTGCCGTAACAGCATGGCAACCGCACTCGGCCGTATTCTGAACGTTCAGGATAAGGTCAAACCTGTCGCCAACAAGCTCAACAAAGCATCCTCATCCTTGCTGGCAATGCGCCCTCCATTGCGCAAATGACAGTATGAAAAAACCTGCATCCAGTATGCAGGGATAAGCGAAAGAAAGAGAAATGCACAACCTGATCAATGCCGCCCCTGCAATCCGGGGCTCCACTGCGACCGAATCCCCGACGGTCAACGACTCCGCCAGCCCGCTGCAGGGAGCGCGTCCCGTCCCTGTGCCCTCCATTCTGACTGGCCAGGACGCTTCGTCTTCCCTTTCCACTTCTGACTACGCACCGAATTTGCACGGTGCACAGGTTCGACAAAAAACGCCCATAACTCTTCTCACGGAAGCATCCTTCTTCGGCGAGCAGGAAAAGACCAAGGCATTAAAAAGACATTGGACGGACTCGCCAAATCCACAAGCGGGACAAACCTATCGCTATCTGCTCGATGCCGCTCGCAATCTGAAGGCGCTTTCCGGCCATTTCCTCTGGAAGCCATCATTTGCTCTCATCGCCCGTCACATACCAGGGACACACGGAGAGTTCTTATCCCTGTGCGGGCAACCTTCTGCACCCCACAAACAGCCCCTGGCAGTCAATCAAACCGACACACTCGTAGAAGCCGTGGCGGCATCGGCGAATGAAGCCCTTTTATCCCCTGAATTCAGTCAGGACATAGGCAGGCTGGTCAAGGGGTATCTGCAGTGGAGAAAAGAACAGAGCACTCTCACGGAACCCATCAGCGTCTCTTGTTGCATGCAGCTCTTGAAAAGCCTGCAGCGAGACAAGTGTCCCGCAAGTTCAAAAGATGACGACAACGATATTCACGAATATCTTGCGAAAATTGTCTCTCACAAGCACACCGCGCTTTCCGAAGCGGCCACGCTGGAGCAGCAATCTCCTTCCCTCGCCTTGTTCATGTACAAGTTAATGGAGCACGTTACTCCTGACTTAATCGCCTCACTGAGCGTCGACAGAAACGTTTTGCATAAGCAACCGGAAGTATGCGCACTTTTAGCCGCAACGCTGCAAGGGCATTTTGAGATAGCCGAAGCATTGACAAAAAATGGAAGCGATATCGCTCAATTACAGAAACAGCTATGGGAGATAAATCCATATCAGTTACAAAAACTGTTACCTGGATTATTACCGCTATTGCGCCATGATCATGCATGGACAACCAGGCATTTTCCTCTTCTCAAGGAGATGGATGAGCATCAATTGCAGTACCTCTTGCCCCTGCTGCAGCATGACCAAGCGTGGACAACCGAGCATCTTCCCTCTCTTGAGAAGATGGATTGCGCTCAATTGGAGTATCTCTTTCCTCTGCTGAAGCATAACCAAGCGTGGACAACCGGACATCTTCCCTCTCTTGAGGGGATGGATGGAGCTCAATTTCTATATCTTCTTCCTCTGCTGAAGCATGGCCAAGCGTGGACAACCGAGCATTTTCCCTCTCTTAAGGAGATGAGCGGAGCCCAATTGGAGTGTCTCCTTCCTCTGCTGAAGCACAACCAAGCGTGGACAAGCGAACATTTGCATCCTCTTAAAGAGATGAACGGAGCTCAGTTGCACCACCTCTTGCCTCTGCTGGAACATGATCAAGCGTGGACAACCGAACATTTACCCTCTCTCAAGGAGATGGACGAAAATCAATTGCGACATCTCCTCCCTCTGCTGCGGCATAACCAAGCGTGGACAACCAAACATTTACCCTCTCTCAAGGGGATGGACGGAGATCAATTACAGTACCTCTTCCCTCTGCTGCGGCATAACCAAGCGTGGATCACCCGAAATTTGCTTCACTACCAAGACAAGAAAGACGAACTTCGTCAATTAGCACTGTTTCATTTCTTCAGTGAGATGGATAGTGCTTTGGGAGGATTCCTTAGTGCGGCAAACCCTTATGTAAGAGAAGCATTGTCCATGTATAACCAAGACATGGAAGAGCTTGCCGAGGTATTGAAAACACATGGTGCCTCCCGTTCCACCCTCCATCCAGAGAGAGAAATTGCTTCTTATTTGACGGAAAAATTCAAACACAATTATCAGCAAATACCCGGTGCCACATTCGGCGTGGAAAATGAAATGTTCATTCCGGGCATCCCTAAATCCCATCCTTCAAAGATAGAACATGAATTGAATGACAAATTAGGGGTGAAAAATAAAAAGTATCTCTATGTAAAAGACAAGTCTCTATCTACAGATGCTCCCTTTGCGACTCCGCCCATAGAACAGACCACCTCCATTCTGGATACTCCTGAAGATATTCAACGCTTGCAAAGCGCCTTATCGATCCTTAACGATTGGGGAGCCTTTACCAATCGCACGGCAGGTGTTCACATCCATACCGGCGTCAAGCAATGGAAAGCCGCGAGCTGTTTGAACACTCCGGAAGAAAGAAGTAAAAACCGCTTCCTGCATCAATGGGACCAGGAGCTCCCGCAACAATCGCCGGAAACAGCAATAACGCCTTACCAGTTGCTGTTCATGAAGCAGTTCCTGGTGAACATGGTTGCCATGCAAAAGGAGTTTTATCTGGTCTCAAGAAAATCTACGTATAGCGCCCCCAATGGGCCAATGAACGGAAACGATCTGGATACGTACTACCAGGATGTCTCAAGGGCTCGTGATTATAACGAACTATTATCATCGGCAAATGCAGACAATCGTTATCGCAATGTCAATCTGACGGCTTATAAAAAACACCGGACCATTGAAGTCCGGGGTTTCACCAAGAAAAACAGCGACAGCATGGAGATCGATCCGAACCTGCCAGTAAGAGACCTCGTTTTCATGCAAGAAGTATTGATCAAGGTCTTGCATGACACCAGGCATATTCTCTTGTCGGGCGCCTCTCCTGATGATCCGATCGAAGTCCATCCCAGTGCAGGGTTGACGGAGATAGCCCAAGAGTATGTGCAGGATGTTTTCCTGCTGGAGGCCCTTCATGCATTAGGACAGCGGGATCCGGAGAGGCGTGTCAGCACCATGGAGGCCATGGTCCAGGACAAGGGCCTCATTACTGCCGACACATTGCGAAAAATCCGGGAAAGCCAGGCAGCCTTGCTCGAAGGCGATCCATTGGCACAACATTTTCTTGACGCATTGAACCGTGACACAGAATGGAACCCATCTTCCTTCGTTGAGAGAACTCCGCTGAAGCGCACCCGCTCATTGCGAAGCATGGCAGATGCTGGGCTTTCCATCCATGAACAGATGCCATAAAAAGAAGTAGACGATGATGCCGGACCGGCCCTTGTTCGCAACAAATCACAAAAAACATCGTCCCGCGCTTACATTTCGCAACATATATAGCATTGCTGAAACATTCTTCATGAATATTTCGTCGCATTATGAATTGCATGTGAGCAATTTTCTTATCGGAACCTTCCCGAACAGCAAACCGCTCCGAGGATGAAGACAAGCAGGATTCCAGTCAAACCATTACAGGCTCCATCGGAGGGCTGTTTCCCCGCAAGGGGAAGCTTGGGTAGGGGGCAGAGTGCGTGAAGTACCAGATCGTATCGCAAACATCCTACCCCTTACCTACCCCCTCTCCCTGCGCGGGGAGAGGGGATTTTTTTGTGTTCAGAAAATCGACCGCTTGGTCAGGGTGGTAAACCGCTCGTCCCTAAGGCGCTTGGCGGAACTGGCGTCGAGGATTTGCTGGTAATCGGGGGACATCGGGATGCATCTTGCGGAATGGATGATGATTCCATTCTATGTTTTCCGAATGATGGCCGGAATGCGCATCCCGTTTTATCAGGTCTTTGGCAATGTCACGCCATGCTGCCCCTGGTACTTGCCGCCGCGATCCTTGTACGAGGTTTCGCACACTTCATCGCTCTCGAAGAACAGCACCTGCGCGCAGCCTTCGCCGGCATAGATCTTCGCGGGCAGCGGCGTGGTATTGGAAAACTCCAGCGTGACATAGCCTTCCCACTCCGGCTCGAACGGCGTGACGTTGACGATGATGCCGCAGCGCGCATAGGTGGATTTGCCGAGGCAGATGGTCAGCACATTGCGCGGAATGCGGAAGTATTCCATCGTGCGCGCAAGCGCAAAGGAATTCGGCGGAATGATGCAGACGTCGCCCTTGAAATCGACAAACGATTTCTCGTCGAAGTTCTTCGGATCGACAATCGTGCTGTTGATGTTGGTGAAAATCTTGAATTCGTCGGCGCAGCGGATGTCGTAGCCGTAGGATGAGGTGCCGTAACTGACGATCTTGTGGCCGTCGAGATAGCGCACCTGGCCAGCTTCGAACGGTTCGATCATGCCGTGTTCCTGCGCCATGCGGCGGATCCATTTGTCGGATTTGATGCTCATTGTCTTCGCGATGAGAGGGGGTGGACAACTCGCCTAACAGCGCCAGGAGCAATGCCCGTCATTCCGTTAATGCGAATCCCCGCGATTTTACGCGAAAACATTCCTCAGACCACCATGTCGAATGGAGAACGGTACCGGGCCTGTTACCAATCCGGCATCCCGGAACGGTTTGCCGATCAGTGCCATGGGCCTGCGCGGGCCCTTATACCAATCATGTCACGTTATGACGCAAGATTGGCATTACATCGGCTGCCTCGCGGCTGCGTTGTGAAATGGGGCTGGCGTATAAAACGCCGATGCCTGCCGCGTATATTGCTGCTGCACGCATTCGCTGTAGGCTTCTTTCAGCAGCAGCGGGTCCCGCAGCAGCCGGTCCTTCCATTCGCCCAGCCGCACATGATGCCGGATCAGCGCGCGCAGGATGCCATCGTACTCGGTCAGGCCGATCGCATTGCAGCCGACCAGCACATCCCTGCCGAACTCCAGGCGCAGATACCGGGAGCCGCGCGTATCCGAAAACTCGACCCACTGCCCGCCGTGCACGCCCTGCCACTGGCCGAGCGACGACGAGATCAGCCCCATCGTGTCGAGCACATCGAGTTGCCGCACGCCGCGCTGGAAGGCTTTCCTGCCGGTCATGTTGAGCGCCGCGCAGTACGCCTGGTCGGCGGCGTTGGGCTGCACGCCTGAAATCACACCGCGTCCGGTGACATGGTCGAAGGTTTCCGCGCAATCGCCAGCCGCATACACATCCGGCATACTGGTCTGCATCGATGCATCGACGACCACGCCCTGCAGGCACTTGATGCCGCTGCCTTTCAGGAAATCGATATTCGGCACCGTGCCGGCCGAATAGACGATCAGATCCGCCTGCAACTGCTCGCCGTTCGACAGGCGCGCAATGCGTGGCGAGTGGATGTCCCACAAGCTGCTGCTGCCGATGCCGGTCACACGCGTCGACGTATGCACCTTCACCCCCTTTTTCTCGCACCATCGCCTGATCATGTCGCCGGCGCCCTTGCCCATCATGTTGGGCAGCATGCGGTCCTGCTTCTCCACCACGACCAGTTCGACGCCGCGCGCGGTCAGCGCTTCCATCACGATACAGCCAATGAAGCCGGCGCCGATCAGCAGCACGCGCGCTTTCGGCCTCGCCAGCTGCATGATCCTGCGCGCGTCGGCCAGTGTCCAGCAGGCGTGCACACCGGGGAATTCGATGCCGGGTATTGCCGGAATGCGCGGCGACGCGCCGGTTGCGATCAGCAGCTTGTCGAAATCGATCGCGCTGCCGTCATCCATCTTTACAGTGCGCGTCCTGGCGCTCAGATGCACGGCGTGTCCGGTTTTCTGTTCGATGCGCAACTTCTTGAAGTGATCCTTCTCCTTGCGCAGGTGGGTGCAGGCTTCATTGAGCTGGGTAGCCAGCAGGTGGGGGATCGCCGTGCGCGAATACGGCGGTTCCGGCTCATTGCCGATCAGGAGGATGTCGTCTGCGGGAGCATGCTTGCGGATGGTTTCGGCGGCGATCACGCCAGCCGGGCCGTTGCCGATGATAACGTGCTTCATGCGCCCGCTCCCGGCCGCGCCCACGCATCGAGATTTACCACGAAGACCGCCGGCGTTTTTTGCATTCCCCCTCCCTTCTGGATCAGGTTGTACAAAAACGACTATATCGGCGGTCAGTTATTGACAATTGAATAATGTCAAAGATCGTGTGCCGGTCCTCTGTCGTTAAACAACCGGCGGCCGCAGACTCGCGGCGATACGGGATCAGCGCTGCATCGACTCCCACACCTTCTGCAGCCGCTTGACCGACACCGGCATCGGCGTGCGCAGTTCCTGCGCGAACAACGACACCCGCAGCTCTTCCAGCAGCCAGCGGAATTCCGTCATCTTCGGATCATTGCTCTTCTGCCGGTCTTTCTGCGCACGCTGCCAAGGCAGCGCCGCCTGCGCCCACTCGGCCATCAAACGCTGGTCGCGCGCGGGATCGGCGCGCAGCTTGTCCAGGCGCACATTGATCGCCTTCAGATAGCGCGGAAAGTGGCTGAGTTGCACATAATCGTTGTCGGCGATGAAGCGTTTTCCGACCAGCGCCTGCAGTTGCGCCTGCATATCCGCCACGCTTTGCGCATGCGCCTTCGCGCCCTGCAGCTTCTTCGGCAACGTGTAGTATTCCGCCAGGATTTGCGATGCCAGCCGCGCGATTTCATTGACCAGCAGACCCA
>DASVLY010000578.1:0-8419 GCA_036384635.1 Noviherbaspirillum sp.
CGCTGATCTTCTCGCGCCAGAACCTGCCGTTCATGGAGCGCAGCGCGGAACAGATTCTTCACATTAACCGTGGCGGCTACGTGCTGCGCGATGCGGCCGATGCGAAGGCAGTGCTGATTGCCACCGGCTCCGAAGTCGAACTCGCGGTCAAGTCGGCAGATGAATTGGCCAGGCAGGGCATCGCGGTGCGCGTGGTGTCCATGCCTTGCACCGACCTGTTCGACCGTCAGGATGCCGACTATAAGGCAAGCGTATTGCCGAAAGGGTTGCCGCGCGTTGCGATCGAAGCCGGCGTTACGGACTTCTGGTACAAGTACGTCGGCCTCGAAGGCGGCGTAGTGGGTATCGACACCTTCGGCGAATCGGCGCCGGCCGGCGTGCTCTTCAAGCACTTCGGTTTCACGACGGAAAACGTCGTCGCCAAGGTGAAATCGGTGATCGGTTAACAATTCGGCTTCATTACCTCAGGAGAAAACCATGACTATTCGCGTCGCAATCAACGGCTACGGCCGTATCGGCCGCAACATCCTTCGCGCTCACTACGAAGGGGGCAAGAAGAACGACATCCAGATCGTTGCGATCAACGACCTCGGCAATGCGCAATCGAATGCGCACCTGACACGCTACGACACTGCGCACGGCAAGTTCCCGGGCACCGTCGAAGTCGACGGCGAATTCATGGTGGTCAACGGCGACAAGATCAGGGTATTCGCCCAGCGCAATCCGGCGGAAATTCCGTGGGGCGAGCTGAATGTCGACGTCGTGCTTGAATGCACGGGCTTTTTCACCACCAAGGAAAAGGCATCGGCTCACCTGAAAGGCGGCGCGAAGAAGGTGATTATTTCCGCTCCCGGCGGCAAGGATGTCGATGCCACCGTTGTGTTCGGCGTGAACCAGAACGTGCTGAAGGCATCCGACACCGTGATCTCCAATGCATCCTGCACCACCAACTGCCTGGCGCCGCTGGTCAAACCGTTGCACGACAAGATCGGCCTGGTAAACGGTCTGATGACCACCGTGCATGCGTACACCAACGACCAGGTGTTGACCGACGTGATGCATGAAGACCTGCGCCGCGCGCGTTCCGCCACCCAGTCGATGATCCCGACCAAGACCGGCGCTGCCGCTGCGGTCGGCCTGGTGTTGCCGGAGTTGAACGGCCGTCTGGACGGCTTTGCGATCCGCGTGCCCACGATTAACGTATCGATCGTCGACCTGTCGTTCATCGCCGCGCGCGATACGACCGTCGAGGAAGTCAACCAGATCATGAAGGAAGCGAGCGAAGGCGCGTTGAAGGGCATTCTGACCTACAACACCGATCCGCTGGTTTCGGTCGATTACAACCACAACCCGGCATCCTCCAACTTCGATGCAACATTGACGAAAGTATCGGGTCGCCTGGTGAAAGTGTCGTCCTGGTATGACAATGAATGGGGTTTCTCGAACCGCATGCTGGATACGACTGTCGCGTTGATGTCCGCGAAGTAATGCGCGACGCCTTGGCTTGAAGTAAAGCGCCCCGCATGCCGGGGCGTTTTGCTATATTTGTTTTAATGCCGAAGACGAAAGGTCTGCCATGAGAAATATCCGGAAGCTGATTGCAGAAAACAAGGGGTTTCTGTTCTTCCTGTTTGCGATGTTCGTGGTACGCAGCGCGGTCGCCGACTGGTATGGCGTGCCGTCCGGCTCGATGTATCCGACGCTGATGGTGGGCGATCGTATCGTATCCGACAAACTCGCCTATGACGTGCAGCTTCCGTTCACCGATGTCATCATCAAGCACCTTGCCGATCCGCAGCGCGGCGATATCGTCACATTTACGTCACCGGAAGACGGGACTCGTCTGGTCAAGCGCCTGGTCGCACTGCCGGGCGATGTGGTTGAAATGCGCGGCGAAGAACTGATCATCAATGGTGTCAAGGCTTCCTATGGCGAGGCTGCCGGCGATGTCGTCACGCACGTCTCGCCCGACTATTCGGGGCCGCAACTGGTGCTGACCGAGCAAATACTCGGCAACCGCCGGCCCATCATCGTCATGCCTGAGCGCACTGCGCTGCGCTCGTTCGGACCGGTCACCGTGCCGCAGGGGAAGTATCTGATGCTGGGCGATAATCGTGACAATAGCAAGGATTCGCGCTACATCGGTTTCGTCAGGCGCGAACTGATCGGCGGCCGGGTCACGCGCGTTGCGTTTTCTTTTGACTCCGATCATTACTATCTGCCGCGCACCGAGCGTTTTGGCGCGGCCCTTCCGTAATCGGCAGCGGCAGCCCTTACGGGACTGGCCCTTATTGCAAGGTATCCGACCACAAACGCCTTACCTGCGCCGCTTCCTGCTCCACACGTTCGAATTCAACGCGCACCTGGTTATGTCCTTGCAACCTGATCTGGTGCTGCAGCTTGCGGAACAAACGATAGGCATCGGCGACCTTGTGCGCGAGCGTGTTATCGATCAGCCCCAGCTCCCCGCATAACTTCAGCAATGCAATATTGCCGATGTCGGCCGTCAGTTGCTGGTATTGCGCCGCATGCCGCAATACCAGGAATTGCACGATGAATTCGATATCGATCATGCCGCCCGCGTCATGCTTCAGGTCGAATTGCTGCGAACGGTTCGGGTGCGCATCGTGCATTTTCCTGCGCATCGCCAGCACTTCGTTCTTCAGTTTTTCCGCATCGCGCGGCTGTCGCAGTACCGTTTCCCGGGTCGCTTCAAAGCGCGCACCGATGGCGGCATCGCCGGCACAAAAGCGTGCGCGCGTCAGTGCCTGATGCTCCCATACCCAGGCCGATTGGGTCTGGTACTTTTCGAATGCCGTCAGGCTCGATACCATCAAGCCGCTGGCGCCGTCCGGACGCAGCGCGACATCGACGTCGAACAGAATGCCGGCTGGTGTGTGGCTGGTCATCCAGGTGATGAAGCGCTGCGCCAACTTGGCATACAGTGCCGGCGCATCCGGATGGTCGTCGTCAAACAGGAAAATCAGGTCCAGGTCGGACGCATAGCCGAGTTCCTTGCCGCCCAGCTTGCCATAGGCGATCACTGCGAATTCCGGCACTTCGCGATGCCGGTTCTGGATCGTCTTCCATGCTGCTGTAATGGTTGCGCTGACCAGAATGTCGGCCAGCGCGGACAAATGATCGGCCAGCCGCTCCACCGTCAGGTCGCCTTCCAGGTCCTGCGCGAGCAGGCGGAACACCTGCGCATGATGCAAGTCGCGCAGCACGTTCATCTGCTGCTCGGTGTCGCCTGCGTGCGCTGTGAGCTGGCGCTCGACTTCGGCGGCAAACGCTGGCCAATCGGGGGCGGATTTGAGCGTGCGGTCTTCCAGCAATTCATCGAGCAGGATAGGGTGGCGCGTCAGATATTGTGCGGCCCAACTGCTGGCACCCATCATGCGGATCACGCGGCCCAGCGTATGCGGGTATTCGGTCAATAGCGCCAGATAGGCGGCGCGGCGCGCGATCGCTTCGAAGAAATCCAGCAGGCGGCCCAACGTGGCGGCACGTTCTTCGGTAACGCGCGCGATGATGGGCAGCGCGGAATTGATCAGCGCCAGCAGCTTGTTGCGGCTGGCTTCCGGCAGCGACTGCAGTTTCGGCGACTGGCAGGTGAGCAGCAGGCGTTGTGCCGCCGCCTCCGCATCGTCAAAGCCGAGAGCGCTCAAGCGGGCGGCAGTGGCTTCGCGACTTTCCACATCTGCCAGTGTCAATGTCGCCGGAACGGCGGTTTCCACATTCGCCGTCTGAACGTTCTTCCTGTCGCTAAAGATTGCATCGAACTGCGCGGCGACGATCTTGCGATGCGCGTCGAGTTCGGTCAGCAGCGCTTCTACATCGACAAACCCCATCATCTTTGCCACCGTCAGGCGGTCGTCGGGGTTGGCAGGGAGGGTATGGGTCTGCGCATCGTCCAGGTACTGCAGCCGGTGTTCGAGGTTGCGCAGAAAGGTGTAGGCGTGCAGCAGTTGTTCCACTTCCGCTTGGGGGAGCAACTGCTTTTGCGCCAGCATGTGCAGCGTGGCGCGGGTCGAACGATCGCGCAGCGTTGCGTCACGTCCGCCGCGGATCAACTGGAACACCTGTGCAAGGAACTCGATCTCGCGGATGCCGCCGCGGCCCAGCTTCACGTTGTTGCTGCGCTCCGGATGCCGCGCTTCCTGGCGCGCGACTTCGGCGCGGATCTGCGCATGCATGTTGCGCATCGCTTCGATCGCGCCGAAATCCAGATAGCGACGGTACACGAAGGGCCGCACGATCTGTTCCAGCGCCGCGATATCGCATGCCTGCCCGGTTATCGCGCGCGCTTTCACCCACGCATACCGTTCCCATTCGCGTCCCTGCACGATCAGGTATTCCTCCACCATGCCTAAACTTGCCACCAGCGGGCCCGATGCGCCGTTCGGCCGCAACGCCATGTCGACGCGGAAGGTGAAGCCGTCCTCGGTAATTTCCGACAGCGCGCCGATCAGTTTCTTGCCCAGACGGGTGAAGAATTCATGATTCGACAACTGGCGTTGTTCGGGCGAGGTGGTCCGGGTTTCGCCGTTTTCCGGATAGACGAAAATCAGGTCGATGTCGGACGACACATTGAGTTCGCCGCCGCCCAGCTTGCCCATGCCGAGCACGATCATTTCCTGTACATTGCCCGACTCGTTTCCGATCGGCGTGCCGTGCAATTGCATCAGTTCCAACGATAACGCCGCCAGATGCTCGCGTATTGCGAAATCCGCGAACCCGGTCATGGTCGTCAACACTTCGGCAAGATCGGCGCGGCCGGCGAGGTCGCGCTCGATCAGAATGGAAATGATCAGATTGCGCAGGCGGCGCATTGCGCGCGGCAACGGCAGGCCGGCTGCTGTGTCCTTTTGTAAAAGATGAGCAAAAATTGCAGGGGTAATAGATAATTCAGCAAAATCCTTTACCATCTTCGCGCGCGCGGGATCGGCGTTGAGCCATCGTGCGTAGAACCGGGAGGCAAGGTCGCTGGTCAAATAAGAGTGAATCACAGTATCGGGAATAAAAAAGGAACGCGCTTTGCTGAACAAATACCAAACGCTGATATCCGTGCAAGCATGCCGGTTGAAAGAAGCCTATTTTACGCCGCTGCCTTTCTAATTGATGTCCGACCAAATCACTTCAACCAGGACAACTGAACGATTGACCACAGCATGGCACGCAGCACGGAAAACTTGCCGGGCTGCCAATGCTGTTACCTGCCACACGCTAGGTGCGTTGTTCAAGTTGGCCGTTGTCGCCTACTTCATCTTTTGCTTGCTGGTGCTGGCGCTGCGCTACCTGGTCTTGCCCAATATCGACAGTTACAAGCCGGATGTGGAACGACTGGCGAGCCGGGCGCTGGGCAGCAAGGTCACGATCGCGGCGATCAATGCCTCCTGGGACGGATTGCGCCCACGCCTGTCGCTGCATGACATGATCATCCATGACAAGTTCGGCAACGATGCGCTGAATCTGCCGGACGTGTCGACTACCTTGTCCTGGTGGTCGGTGCTGGTGGGCGAGGTGAGGCTGCATCGCCTGGAAATCAATCGTCCGGACATGGACATACGGCGCGATGCGGACGGCAAGATGTATGTCGCCGGCATCCCTGTCGATACCGGCAAGAGCGGCAACGGCAAGGGGGCGGACTGGGTGCTGTCGCAGGATGAGATCGTCGTGCGCGGCGGGCGCCTGCGCTGGAACGATTACCAGCGTGCGGCACCCGAACTTGTGCTTGAAAATGTCGATCTGATGCTGCGCAACCGGTGGCATAGCCATCGATTCGCGCTGAAGGCGATCCCGCCGGCAGCATTCGCTGCACCGCTCGATGTGCGCGCGGCATTCGGGCACCCGGCATTTGCGCGGCGCATCTCGGACCCGACGTTGTGGAAAGGCGAATTGTATGTCGACCTGCGCGACACCGATCTGACGGTATGGAAGGCATACGTCGACTATCCGATCGAGATGCAGCAAGGGAAAGGGGCGGTGCGCGCATGGCTGCATTTCGATCATTCGAAAGTCGCCAACTTCACCGCCGACCTGACCCTGTCGAACGTATCGACCCGCTTGCGTCGCAACTTGCCTTTGATGAATCTGGTCGAGGTGGCGGGGCGGATATCGGTGCGAGAGGATTTCAATCCGAACAGCGAGGACGGCACGCCTACTTTCGGCGTCAACGGTCATGCGATTTCGCTGACCGATTTTACGTTGCGAACCGATGATGGCCTGATCCTGCCGAAGACCACGATCAGCGAAAGCTTTGTTCCGGCCAAAGGCGGCAAGCCTGAAAAGACCGAGATCAACGCCAGGATGCTCGATTTAAAGACGCTGTCGAACTTCGTCGAACGCCTGCCGTTGCCGCCTGCACAGCTCCGGATGCTGGCAGACTTTGCGCCGCGCGGAATACTGAAGGACTTCTCCGCGCAATGGCAAGGTGCGTATCCGAATATCGCAACCTACAGCATCAAGGGGCAGTTCGAGGGGCTGTCCATGAATGCGCAGGCGCCGCGCCCGGCTCGCCCGCGCACAGGAAGAATCCCTGCGCAGGCAGCGGTTCCAGGCATTCCGGGTTTCGACAACCTGACCGGAAGCATCGATGCCAACGACCGCGGCGGCAGCTTTGCACTCGCATCCGAGAAGCTGAAACTGCAATTGCCCGGCTATTTCCCCGATCCGACCATGCCTTTCGACCGCCTGCTGATGCAGGCAACCTGGGCGTTTCAGGGCAGGGACGAGCTTTTGCTGGATGTGCAAAAAATGGACTTTCTGCAGGAAGGCTTGTCCGGCTCCTTCAGCGGCAAGCACCTGATGTCGTTGAAGAGCAGTCACGAAAAACCGCATGGAGTGATCGACGTATCGGGCAGGCTGAATGGCCTGGCGCTGCAGAAGATCGACCGCTATCTGCCGCTTCAGACCCCGCAAGCGTTGCGCGACTGGCTGACTGGCGCGCTGGTTGGCGGCGTTGCGCAGGATGTGAAACTGCGGTTCAAGGGCGATCTTGCACAGTTTCCGTTTCATACGCAGGCTCCGGGCAATAAAGCCGGTGGAGAATTCAGCGTGATCGGACGGATTGAAGACGGCAAGCTCAATTACACGCCGGGCAGATTCGGCAAGGATGGCAAGCAACCGCTGTGGCCGCTGCTGGAGGAGATCAACGGCACCATTGCGTTCGACCGCACGCGCATGGAAATCATCGCACCCGGCGCAAGGACTTCGGGCGTTGCACTGTCGAACGTGAAAGCGGTGATTGCCGACTTGTCGGACCATGACATGCTGCTGGCGGTCGACGGCGATGCGCTCGGTGCGTTGCAGGACTTCGTGCGCTTCACCAACGACAGCCCGGTCGCCGGCTGGATCGGGCAGTTTACCGAAGAAACCAAGGCCGGCGGCAATGCCCGGCTGGCGCTGAAACTGCACTTGCCGCTGAATCGCCTGCAGGACTCCATCGTCAAGGGCACGTTGCAGTTCGCCGGCAATAACGTCACCTTGCGCAGCATGATGCCGCCGCTGCTGTCAGCGACCGGCAAGCTGGAATTCCATGAAAATGGTTTCAGCCTCAACGGAATCAAGGCGAATTTCCTCGGCGGTCCGGTCGCGATTTCCGGCGGCACCCAGCGCGACGGCAATATCCTGGTCAAAGCGGAAGGTATTCTTACCGCCGACGGTATCCGCAGGGCTTATGCGACACCGGCGATGCGGCGCCCATCCGAACGTATCGCCGGCAGCACGCGCTATACGACATCGATACGCGTGAAGAACAGGCACCCCGAGATCACGGTCGAGTCGAACATGGCAGGCATCGCGCTCGACTTCCCGGCACCGCTGCGCAAGGCAACCGGAGAAAGCATGCCGCTCAAATTCGAGATGGCTGGCTTGCCGTCGACTGATGCGTCGGTATCTCGCGACGAACTGAGGCTGTCGCTTGGCAGCGCGATTGCAGCGCGTTATGAGCGTCAGAAGAGCGACAAGGATACAGACTGGCGCGTGGTGCGTGGCGGCATCGGCATCAATGTCCCGCCGCCGCAGCCCGATTCCGGCGTGATCGCCAACGTCAACCTGAAATCGCTCGATCTCGACGCATGGCGGTACGTGCTCTCTTCGGTGACATCGGCCAACCGGCAAAAAGAACCGCAGCCGGACGCGCTTTCGATCTCTCAGTACATCGAGCCGGAAGTGCTGGCCGCGCGCGCCACCGAGTTGGTGGTGATGAACAAGAAGCTCGACAACGTGGTGGTCGGTGCATCGCACCAGAAGGGCATATGGCAAGCCAATATCGATTCCGACCAGGCCTCCGGTTATCTGACCTGGAACGAACCGCAGTCCGGGCAGGGGCTGGGACGGGTGACTGCACGCCTGGTGTCGCTCGTCATTCCTAAAACGGCTGCATCCGACGTGACGGATCTGCTGGAGGGGAAAAACA
>DASVLY010000579.1:0-4555 GCA_036384635.1 Noviherbaspirillum sp.
TCCACGACCACGCATTGTTTGACATCGGCGAACAAGGACTTGAATTGCGGCGCGCCCTTGGCCAGGAGGGTATCGTAAGAATACTTGACGTCGGCAGCGGTAACCGGATCGCCGTTATTGAACCGCGCCTTCGGGTTGAGACGGAAAGTCATCGACATCCGGTCCGGCGCCAGCTCCATGTCTTCCGCCAGCAAACCGTACATGGTCGCCACCTCGTCCGAAGAAGCGGTCGTCAGCGTTTCGAACATCAGGTTGGAAACACCAGCAGCCGACACGCCCTTCAACGAAAAGGGATTGAATTTGTCGAAGCTGGTGCGGCGGTCGGGATTGGCCAGATACAGTTCGCCGCCGCGCGGCGCGTCCGGATTCACATAATCGAAATGCTTGAAACCGGCCGGATACTTGGGCGTGTCGTACAGCGAGAACGCATGGGCGGCAAACGCGCTGCCGCCGGGCTGGATGGAAATGACAAGCAAAAGAGATAAGAGGAGTTTACGCATTCGCCTGTTTTTAGAGAGAAACTGTTTCGTGTCGCGTGTCGCCGCGCAGAAGCAGGCTATTGTACCCATATCAGGGAGGCGGCATGATGGCTTGCCGCAAAATGCGGCATATAGTTGGGCATCAAGGTAATGACATCCCTTCGACATCCCTTCGGCTTTGCCGCGGAGAATTCGTTTGAAAGTTAATTTCCGATGTATTCCTTGGCGAAAGCAAAAGTTGCTCAACAGGCCGCTCCCTCCTACAATCTTGGCCAGTTTGAAAAACTGAACGCGGAAAACGGCTAATATCAGCCTGTCAGCGATCATCGGCGCAGGCCGACGCCCAGCCTGCAAAGCGCATAAAATACGCAAAACAATTTGGAGTCACTCATGGCATTCCTGCAAGGCAAAAAAATTCTGATCACCGGCCTCCTGTCCAACCGTTCCATCGCCTATGGCATTGCGCAAGCCTGCAAACGCGAAGGCGCCGAACTGGCATTTACCTACGTCGGCGAGCGTTTCAAGGACCGCATCACTGAATTCGCGAAGGAATTCGATAGCGACCTGGTGTTCGACTGCGACGTGAGCAGCGACGAGCAGATCAATGCATTGTTCGCCGATCTCGGCAAGTCGTGGGATCACCTGGACGGCCTGGTGCATTCGATCGGCTTTGCACCGCGCGAAGCGATTGCCGGCGACTTTCTGGAAGGTCTGTCGCGCGAAGCCTTCCATATCGCGCATGACATTTCCTCTTACAGCTTCCCGGCGATGGCCAAAGCCGCGCTGCCGCTGTTGCGCCCGAATTCCTCGCTGCTGACGCTGACCTATCTGGGTGCGGTGCGCATGACGCCGAACTACAATACGATGGGCTTGGCCAAGGCATCGCTGGAAGCCAGTGTGCGCTACCTGGCCGAATCGCTCGGTCCGAAAGGCGTACGTGTCAACGGCATCTCCGCCGGCCCGATCAAAACGCTGGCGGCTTCCGGCATCAAGGATTTCGGCAAATTGCTTGGCATTGTCGCCACACATGCACCGCTGCGCCGCAATGTGACGATCGAAGACGTGGGCAATACCGCGGCGTTCCTGCTGTCGGACCTCGCATCCGGCATCACCAGCGAGATCACCTATGTCGATGGCGGCTTCTCGCATGTGATGTATGCGCCGACGGAATAAACAGTAAAGAGCCTGTCATTTCGAACGCAGTGAAAAATCTCACCCGCCATACGCAACAAAGGCACCTGGGATTTCCCGCTGCGCTCGAAATGTCCCTTCAAGGACGAAATAGTTCGTGCCGGCGACATTTAGCCTGTATAATCCGCAACGGTGCACCACAACAAACATGCACTTGAGCAGCATCGCAAACCCTTTAGCAGTACGATAAAGCCCTCCCGCCTTTTGGTGTTGACGTTCAGACACCGTCCCGGCGCAAAGCTTTGTGCCGAAATCTCTCAGAATTTTTTCTCAGTTGTTTCGTTGGTTCGCGTTGCCTTTTTAATATATTCGCGTACCCGCAGTAAATGAGATTGCCACGTGTGGGCGCGGCATTAATTTTTACGGAAGAACATAATGAGTTTTGAAGCATTAGGCCTGCACACGTCCATTCTGAAAGCCCTGACCGAAGCCGGTTATACCAAACCCACCCCCGTGCAAGAGCAGGCGGTTCCCGCTGCATTGCAAGACCGCGATCTGATGGTGTCGTCGCAGACCGGTTCCGGCAAGACCGCTGCCTTCATGCTGCCCTCGCTGCACAAGTTCGCTATTGCCGAACAACAGTTGCAGCCCGGCTTCAAGACCGCGAACCAGGAACGCCAGGCCGCGCGGACGCGCGGTGAACGTCCACGTTTCCAGCCGGCACAACCGAAGATGCTGGTACTGACCCCCACACGTGAACTCGCCATGCAGGTCACAACTGCAACCACCAAGTACGGCGCGCATCTGCGCCGCGTGCGCGCCGTTTCCATTCTGGGCGGTATGCCATATCCGAAGCAGATGCAGTTGCTGTCCAAAAATCCCGAGATCCTGGTCGCCACCCCCGGCCGCCTGATCGACCATATGGAATCGGGCAAAATCAATTTCTCCCAACTGCAGATACTGGTACTCGACGAAGCCGACCGGATGCTGGACATGGGCTTTATCGACGACATCGAAAAGATCGTCGAAGCGACGCCGGAAACGCGCCAGACCATGCTGTTCTCGGCGACATTGGATGGTGTGGTCGGCAACATGGCCAAGCGCATTACGAAAAATCCGCTGGTGATCCAGATCGCCAGCGCCGGCGCCAAGCATGAGAACATTCAGCAGCGCATGCACTTTGTCGACGATCTGTCGCACAAGAACCGCCTGCTCGACCACCTGCTGCGCGACGCATCGCTCGACCAGGCTGTGGTATTCACCGCAACCAAGCGCGATGCGGACACAATCGCCGATCGCCTGAACATTGCCGGCTTCGCCGCTGCCGCCTTGCATGGCGACATGCACCAGGGCGCGCGCAACCGCACGCTCGATGCGCTGCGCCGCGGTCAGGTGCGAGTACTGGTGGCGACCGACGTCGCTGCGCGCGGTATCGATGTGCCGGGCATTACCCACGTGGTGAATTACGACCTGCCGAAATTCCCGGAAGACTATGTGCACCGCATCGGCCGCACCGGCCGCGCCGGTCGCAAGGGTCTGGCGATTTCGCTCGTGAATCATGCGGAAAACACCAACATCAAGCGCATTGAGCGCTTCACCAAGCAACTGATTCCGGTCGATGTGGTCGAAGGTCTCGAGCCGAAGAAGACGGCATCGGCGCCGCGCAACAGCCGCAAGCCCAATAGCTGGAAGCCGGGAGACGGGCGCGGCAATAGCGGCAAGCCGGCTCAGCGCAGCTTCAGCAAGCCGAGCGGCCCGCGCAAGGAAGGCGGTTTTAGCAAGGGGCCACGTACCGGTGACGGTGGTGCGCGCCGTTCGTATGGGGATCGTTGAGCAATAGCGTTGTGTGTTCAAGAAAACGGCCGCCTCGGGTTACCGGGCGGCCGTTTTTTAGAGCGGTTTGACGGTCAGCTCAAGGATTGCGCTGCAACAGTCCGGGCGGTTCGTGGCTGCGATGAACTACGTAGAAACGCAGCTTTGGGACAAGACTGGAACCTTCAGTGCATCAGGCTATCGGCAGGAGGCATCGCGGAGTCTGTATGCGGAGGACATGACTGCGGAAAGAGCTTTCCCCCTTGCCAACAATTTCTAAAGAGATTTGGAGTAAACAAATGGATCGTTGCTTGATTGTTTTTGATTTGGACACAAAGCTGCTTGAGCAGCATTATCACAATACCAGTTGGCGCAATGGTTATGCTGACATTCAACGCGTTTTGAACAGACACCGTTTTACGAACATTCAGGGCACGGTGTATTTGAGTGAGAGAGGGGTAAGACAGGCTCACGGTACGCTGGCTTTGCAAGAGGTCGCCATTCGTTTTCCATGGTTTGAAAAATGTGTTTCCAACATCCAGTTTTACGACTTGGCGGACGACTTTAACGCGCAATTCATTGTTGATGGTGTAGCGCAAGCGCGAGCGGCTTTTGAGCGACGTATAGCCGTGCTACGCCAGCAGTTACTTGGTGCTGGCCTGACCGCAGAAAAAATCGACGAAATCATCGGGCAGCAGCAGTTCTCACTGGAAAACTTAACGACGGACACGTTGCCTAAGCCAACTGAATAGCACGGAAAGGAAAGTGATGCCTGCATTTGCATCTGATCCGACAGTCTTTGTGCAGGCCGGCCATGAACAAGCCGATAGCGACTGGTCGGAAGAAGCGGTCAAGCAGATCGAGAAGTGGCGTGCTCGACATCAAGAACTTCAACATTGGGGAAATTTCGCCATTACTTGGACCGCATGACCGGAAGAGATGCATTGAGCCATGCCCGCCGAAGTTTTGAATCCTCCCTCGGTCTGCACGGCCTGCGGCTCTGACCCTCTGATCGGCCACGGCCTGCCTTTATAGCACACAGGTCCGAAACCCGACAAACATGTCATTGCGCTCCGGCAGACAAAAATTCCGGAACTTCACCGACCGCTGCCGCAAACGTGTCGCAAACGATG
>DASVLY010000580.1:0-3254 GCA_036384635.1 Noviherbaspirillum sp.
AAAATCCCTACACTATGATTGCGCAACTTCATCATCGCGGTTGGCTTCATCTTTACCGTCTTCTATTTTTTAGAACGCGTTAATTTAAATACCTTCACTACTTTTCAGGAGATCAATATGGCACTGCAACTTCCTGACGGCATGGAAATCAAGGCCGACATCAAACCGGGTTACGAAAAAGTTCTGACTTCAGGAGCGCTGGCGCTGGTGGCCAAACTATCGCGCGCATTCGAGCCGCGCCGCCAGCAGCTTTTGGCCACCCGCGTCGAACGCGCCAAACGCCTGGACGCCGGCGAGCGTCCGGACTTCTTGTCCGAGACCAAACATATCCGCGAAGGCGACTGGAAAATCGCGCCGATCCCGAAGGCGCTGGAGTGCCGCCGTGTTGAAATCACCGGCCCCGTCGAACGCAAAATGATCATCAATGCGTTGAACTCCGGCGCGGACAGCTACATGACTGACTTTGAGGATTCCAACACCCCGAACTGGGATAACCAGATCAACGGCCAGCTCAATCTGATGGACGCCGTGCGCAAGACCATCTGGCTGGAGCAGGGTGGCAAGAGCTACAAATTGAACGACAAGACTGCGACGCTGGTGGTGCGTCCGCGCGGGTGGCACCTGGACGAAAAGCATGTGCTGGTCGACGGCAAGCGTGTGTCCGGCGGCATCTTCGACTTTGCGCTGTTTATGTACCATAACGCGAAAGAGCAGCTCGCGCGCGGTGCCGGTCCGTACTTCTACTTGCCGAAGATGGAATCGCACCTGGAAGCGCGCCTGTGGAACGACATTTTTGTGATGACGCAGGATGAGCTGGGTATTCCGCAAGGTACGATCAAGGCCACCGTGCTGATCGAGACCATCCTCACTGCATTTGAAATGGACGAGATCCTGTATGAACTGCGCGAACACAGTGCCGGCTTGAATGCTGGTCGCTGGGATTACATCTTCTCATGCATCAAAAAGTTCAAGGTCGACAAGAACTTCTGCCTGGCAGACCGTGCAAAAGTCACAATGACCGCGCCGTTCATGCGCGCATATGCATTGCTGTTGCTGAAGACTTGCCACAAGCGCAATGCGCCGGCAATCGGCGGCATGGCCGCACTGATCCCGATCAAGAACGATCCGGAAAAGAATGAAATCGCGATGGGCGGTGTGCGCAATGACAAGGCGCGCGATGCGACCGACGGCTACGATGGCGGCTGGGTTGCGCACCCAGGCTTGGTCGACCTTGCAATGACCGAGTTCAAGAAGGTGCTGGGCGATAAGCCGAACCAGATCGATAAGCAGCGGCAGGATGTCAACGTGAGTGCGGCAGATCTGCTGAACTTCCAGCCGGAGACCCCGATTACCGAAGCTGGCTTGCGTATGAACATCAATGTCGGCATTCACTACCTGGGTGCCTGGCTTGCAGGCAATGGTTGCGTGCCTATTCACAACCTGATGGAAGACGCCGCTACTGCAGAAATCAGTCGCTCGCAGGTGTGGCAGTGGATACGCTCGCCCAAGGGCGTGCTGGAAGACGGACGGAAGGTTACCGCTGACATGGTGCGCGCGATGATTCCGGAGGAGTTGAAGAAAGTGAAGGAAGTAGTCGGCGCGGGCGAGACCTACGACCGTGCCGCACAGATCTTCGAAAAGATGTCGACTTCCGAAGATTTTGCGGAATTCCTGACGCTGCCGCTGTACGAGGAAATCTGATTCTTGATGATGACAATGTAAAAAAAACCGGCTTCGGCCGGTTTTTTTCTTTGTGAATTTGGGTAACATGCAATTATGTATAAGCTCAAATTGACCCAGATCGGCGATGCCGTCGGCATCATCCTGCCGCAGAAGGCGCTGGAGATATTGAAGCGCAGGAAGGGCGAAACCATTTTTCTGTCCGAGATTGAAGAGGGTCTGATCATGCTGTCGGCTTACGATCCGACGCTACAGGATCAGATCGATGTCGGACGTGAATTTATGCAGGACTATCTTGAAACCTTGCGGGCGCTTGCGGAATGAATCTGCGTTCCATTGATGCCGACGCACTCTTGTTTCTGCACCAGGAGAACCTGGGCAGCAGCGACCCGGAAAACCTGAAATGTGACCGCTCACTGTTGAATGCGGCGCTCGCATATCCGGTGGTGCTGGCGGAGAATGATGGAGTCGATGTTGCAGCACTGGCTGCCGCTTATGCTTTCGGCATGCTGAAGTACCGCCCGTTCGCGAAAAATAATCACAGCGCGGCTTTTCTCGCAATGGGTTTGTTCTTGTACCTCAACGACTGGCGCCTGAGCGCCACGCAAGATGATGCCATTGGCTTCATGCAACGTATGGCGACAGGCGATGAGGACGAAGCGTCGCTGGCGAATTGGGTGCGGGCAAATCTCTGAAGTGGCTGACGTGATTGATTAACTTAGCGCTTCCTGCAGACGCATGCGCAGGTTGCAGTCCCGCTGCCAACCCTGGCGTTCAGTGCTGCTTTGGGCTTCTGCAAGCACTTCGGCATCGCTCTTTTCCGCTTGAGCCGCGATCAGGCGGTCGGCCAATTTCTTATCCGGCAGCACGGCGCCGAAGAATGCCACCGTATCGGCGCGCTGGAGCAGCAGAGTAGGAAAATTCTCCACATCAATGTCTCCCACCACATCTGCCTGGTCTTCAATATCGATCCACACGAAGCGCTTGTCAGGATGGCGGTTCGCCAACTCATCAAACGTGCCACGATAGGCGCGACAGGTATCGCACCAGGCAGCGCACAGGCAGGCGACAACCCACGCATTGCTGTTAAGCCATTGCGCCAATTGTGCGTGAGTATCAGCTTCAAGGGTAAGGCTGGACATGAGCGCTCTTACAAAAAACAAGCAACCGGCGTCATTGTAATGGAAGGTATGCAATGCTGCAGCCTGGCGACTGGAAACATCGCTGATAAATTCGGCGCGCAGCAGGCACGCTGCGAGACTGACACGGTAAAATAAAGCGATGCATACTATTCTTGCCATTGAGACATCCTCTGAGCTTGCTTCCGTCGCGCTTTTGCATGATGGGCGCATCGCAGTCCATGAAGCCGAGGGTGTTCAGACCCATTCGCAGACCGTGCTGCCGATGGTACAGACTCTGCTCGCGCAAGCGGGCATTACGCTCGTACAATGCGATGCGATTGCGTTCGGTGCCGGGCCCGGCTCGTTTACTGGTGTGCGTACCGCTTGCGGTGTTGCGCAGGGTCTCGCATTCGGTGCCGGCCTGCCCGTAGTGCCGGTCGTGACGTTGCAAGC
>DASVLY010000581.1:0-4058 GCA_036384635.1 Noviherbaspirillum sp.
TGGCTCGGTCGCCAGGAACTGCTCGCGCGTCACACCTGCGCGTTCCAGGTCCTGAATGAACAACTCATCGTGCAGCATTTCCTCGCGCTCATAGTTCGCCCAGATCTGCGCAGCTTCCGGACTGCGCTTTGCAATTTCAGCGAGCGCCTTCGACTCGGACACGCGCAACAGGCGGATACGCCAGGCGGTCTCGATCAGATGACGTTGGTAGTACTCGGAGTTCACCGACTTGCCCTCCAGGTGGGCGGCGTAAGGAACGGTGTCGTACCACCGCTCGATTTGGCGGTCGATGATAGCGTCGATTTCAGCACGCAGCCGTACCGATCCCGCCGCACTCAGAAACGGCTGGCGATGTTCGAGACCGCAATGTTTAACGCGATTTTTCATGAAGAGGTCCTTTCATATAAGACGAGAAAATAGATTGAACAATTGTTCAACCACGTTGAGAAATGGGACTGATGGTGACTGTGTCCAGTACCCGGCACTGGCAAGCCAATCGGTATGACTCGCCCTCATAGCCTAGTACGGACAGGAAAGCGGATTCCGCATCTCCTTTTGGAGTAAGCGCATCGACACCGCCGCTAACAACTTCGATCAGGCAAGCCCCACACGCGCCGGACCGGCAGCCGAATGGAATGGCCTCCTGGTTATGCAGTTCGAATTCGAGCTCGGTCAGGTCCGAGTTGACAGGGAGTTCGACCTCGATATTTTGAGGCGATATAGAGACTTTGACTAAAGAGGTTTTCATCGTGCGTAAAGTTCGAATACAGCGCTTGATTCATGGACGCCGCGTAGTCCCGGATTTATTCATCTTCGCTAAACGAGCAGGACGCCATTAAACAGGGCGCATCCGGCTCAGGGCCATCCCATAGATATGAGATCTTTGTTAAAAAACGTTGCAACACCAAACCGGAACTTGGAAAAGTGATGAACCGGTTCAGCGGCATGCAGACCAACCTCCGTCAGGCTTTAGAAGCCCGTTTGTCCCGGAATGCCGATCAAAATATTTTTCAGAACGTCTTACGAAACGTTACGAGGATGATATGGCTGGCGCGGTCACAGGAACAATCCTCCATTTATGGGGGCATTCGCTTAGAGGGTGTTATTGCACAGGCCAAGGAAGAGAGCTGATGTTATGTTAGGAACACCGAAGATGAAATGCGAAATTGCCAGGCGTAGCCATTAGCAGGAATGGCTCCCACTTATTTTTTTGTGCGGCGATAGTTGGCGCGAAGAAATGAATTGCTCTTGCCCAACTTATTCCCGCACACGCTTATTACATCAGCATGAATTGGCAAGAAAGGGAACAGAAGCTGCGGGACTTGTTTTTGCATGAAGAATTAGGTAGGGCCCGCGCAGGAATAAGTTGCACCTATTTCTTCGCCAGCCGCTCTGCCTTTTCTTTTGACCACGCGGCAAGTTTTTCGTGGATACCCTTTTGCTCGCTGAACATTTGCGAATTGGACGCCAACTGCGCGCACAGCTCGAGGCGGATGCCGTTCGGATCGAAGAAATAGATCGACTTGAACACGCGGTGATCGGTCACGCCAAGCACATCGATACCATGTGCCTGCAACCGCACCTTCATCGCCTCCAACTGCTCGACAGTGTCGACACGCAGCGCGACATGGTTTACCCATGCCGGCGTATTCGGCGACGGCGCGGGTGCCACGTTGTCGCCAAGATCGAAAAACGCGAGGCAGGAGCCGTCTGTCATGCGGAAGAAGATGTGCACGTACGGGCAGTATTCTCCGGTAGACGGCACGATATCGGATCGGATGTAATGAAACAGCGGCAGGCCGAGGACGTCCTCATAGAAGCGGCGCGTCTCTTCCGCATCGCGGCAGCGGTATGCGAAATGGTGCAGTCCGTGTACCGGCACGGCGGCCGGCATAACGGCACTCTGTCCGACAGCGGTTGTGCTTAGTGTGCTCATGGCTGCTCCTTCATTGCGTTGACGCTTGCGCGACCTGCTGATCGATTGCGCCGAAAATCGACTTGCCATTCGCATCCGGCATCTCGATGCGGATACGGTCGCCGAACTTCATGAACGGCGTCTTCGCCGCGCCCTCGGCGATCATCTCCAGGCTGCGCTTCTCTGCGATACAGGCATACCCCTTCTTCGTATCCTTGTTCGATACGGTACCCGATCCGATGATCGTTCCGGTGCGCGCATTGCGCGTCTTCGCCAGATGTGCGATCAGTTGCGGGAAGTTGAACACCATGTCGACGCCCGCATTCGGCTGGCCGACCAACTGATCGTTCCATGTCACGCGCAACGGCAGGTGCACCTTGCCGTCCATCCAGGCATCACCAAGTTCGTCAGGCGTTACTGCGACCGGGGAAAAGCTCGACGCCGGTTTCGACTGAAAGAAACCGAACCCCTTCACCAGCTCCGGCGGAATCAGATTGCGCAGCGATACGTCATTCACCAGCATCAACAGCTTGATATGCGATCCGGCCCGCTCCGGCGTCGTACCCATTGGCACATCGTCGGTAATCACCGCGACCTCTCCCTCGAAATCAATGCCCCACTCTTCCGACGCCAGCACGATGTCGTCGGTCGGCCCGATGAAATCATCTGAACCACCCTGGTACATCAACGGGTCGTGCCAAAAGGATTCCGGCATCTCCACATTGCGCGCCTTGCGCACCAGTTCAACGTGATTCACATAAGCCGATCCATCGGCCCACTGGAAAGCGCGCGGCAACGGTGCCATGCAGCGCTTCGGATCGAAATCGAACGCGCGATGCGCCTTGCCCGCATTCAGCCGCTCGTAAAGCTGCACCAGTTGCGGTGCGATGAAACTCCAGTCGTCCAGCGCACGCTGCAACGTCGACGCAATGCCGTCGGCAATGTGAGCAGTTTTCAGATCGCGCGAAACGACAGCCAGTTGTCCATCGCGAGTACCGTCCTTCAGTGTGGCAAGTTTCATCCGGAATTCCTTGAACAAGCTGGCGACAAGCCAATCAATTACATATTACTTACAATCTATTTGCCATATCCCAATATTAGCAAATGCGCTTTGCGCTGACCGTCGCCGGATCGTCGGCGCATATCCATGGATTTCATATGATTTCCTTTCATGTCATTTCACAGGATGAGTGATTTACTGGCCGGGTGGCGCACTGGTGGTCAGCACTGCGACGCACGCGAGTACGAGAAGCAGCACGATGGATTCGACCCGCAGCACAGCGATGACTGTACGCATTCCCCATCTTGCCGTGTCCGCAGATGCTCTCGAAACGGCAACGGTTAGCCCAAAGAACTTGTTGTACCCCCCGAGGACGATAGCCACGACGACGAGTCCGATTTTGAACAGCAGGACATTGCCGTAATCGGTCGCTATCAGGTCACGGGGACTGGACAGCACACGGAACGCGTTGCAGATGCCAGTGACAAGGATGCCTGCTGCCGACGTCGCAGCCCAGTTGGACATCGCATGCAGGTACAACGCACGTGCCGAGGTGGGAATCGGCTCCCTGGCCGCTGCCACCGGCAACACAAGCCATCCGGCGACAAGGACGACACCGACCCATACCGACATCAGCACCAAATGAAGCCATTCGATCCACATTGCCGGATGCAGCAATCCATGCTCGAATGCGTGGCCAATCGTCACGCGGGCAACAGCAACGAGCATGAGCAGCACCGTCATGACAGTGGCATACCTCAGCGGAGTCATGGCGTTCACGAGACGCCAATGCATCAACATTGCTACGGCCAGAATCGCCATCACGACAACACCGGCATGGCCATAATGCGTCGAAGTCAGCATCTCCTTGCAGACTGGCCATGCATCCAGCCACGGCACATCCCCCATTACGGCAGATTCTGTCCAGAGCGACAGGAACACACCGGCGATGGCGATGAGCAGCCCAACGCTCATCGCCGGCACCAAGCGCTTGCCGGCAGCCTGTTGCCATGGTTCCTTGCCATGTGCAAGCCATAGACGGGACGTCAAGACACCGGCAATCCAGGCCAGGCTGATATTGATGAGCGCCGTGAAGGCCGCTTGCGGGAAGGGTGATTCCATGCGTTACTTGACGCTAAACGA
>DASVLY010000582.1:0-6098 GCA_036384635.1 Noviherbaspirillum sp.
CCACCGTCAGGATGACAGTTGCACGCGACGGTGCCACGCTCACCCTCACGGTACCGCTCACCTATGCGTGCGCATTCGGCATCGAACTCGGAAATACCGATAACGTCACCGCGTATGCGGACGGTCGGCGTGTGCTGGTTACGCACGGCATGATGAATGCTACGGCCAGTGACGAAGAACTGGCATACGTGCTGGCCAAGGAAATGGCGCACAATGCATTGATGCATGCAAACAGACAGCGCATGAACGCAACCATCGGCGGCATCATCGACAATCTGACCCGCATGCACCCGGACATGAGCACGATGGTGGGGTTAAGCGGAGTCAAGCCGATGCCGCAGCAACTTGATGCGATAGCCGACAAACTGTCGCTCTACCTGCTCGCGCGGGCCGGCTACAACATCGACAACGCGATTCCGTTCTGGAAGAGGATCGCAAGCCAGTATCCGGCGACGATGCTCAATGCCTATACCGCGCTGCATCCGGCAACCGATTACCGGATCGCAGCAATGGAAAAAACGGTGGCCGACATCAAGGCCAAGCAGGCGGCACGCAAGCCGTTGATGCCTTGAACAAGACCTTGCTCTGATTTACGCTACGCCGCCCCAAGAAAAGCGTAAAAAAAAGCAAGGTCCAATCCCTTGCCATAGAAATGACACTTTCCCCATGGAATTATTAGCAGATTTTCGCCACTCATTTTGGGATGCTCAATCTGCAACAATACTTTCAAGGGACAATCTATGAAGTCTTCATTTCAAGTTCAATTCCATCGGCCAAAATTCTTAAAAAGCGGCGACAATCCAGCTCTGAAGAAAGTTTTTCAAAAAGAAAAAGATAAACCGCAACCTGATGCAAACAATCGCGTCTTGCAAGATCAGGCGTTAGGGCAGCAGGACAAGGCAATCCGCCATCGCCTTTTCGGAGGATTGGTTATATGGAAAAAAAATAATACTTCTCAATCCTCATCATCCTCCCTTCCCGATATTGCATCGGCATCGGAATCTAAAGCCCCCAAAGAACTTCAAAGAAAAATCGATGAGGTTGATTACAAAAAGCTGGCAGAATTCGACCCTGATTTTGCTGAATATGCCAAGATAGTGAAACATGACGCTGTACGAGGATTACAGCCTTCCCTTGCAACAACAGAGCTAGATATTAAACATCTGCCACTTATTGTGGAAATGGAAAATGCCAGAAACCCGGGCCTTAATTTGTGCTGTTTCAAATCGCTCGAAGAATGTATAAAAGAGCTGAAAGAGATAAAAGAAAAACATCAGTCAGGAAATTACAGAATAATTTATCCCCCTTACAAATTTGAATCCGATCATCATATGATGCTCGATGTAAAACTAGACCCAGATCCGTTGAAACCAATGTCAATAGTGCTGTTCGAGCCCTCGTTTGTTGTAGATATTGGTGAGGCAGTCAAAGACTTACGCGAAAATTTAGATAATCCCAGAATATCTACGGTTGTTACTGGCACTCAATACTCGGATACAGACTGCGTCATGTTTGCATTGAATCACGCGTTGAAATCGTTTAAAACCTACTCGGAATTCGCCGGGAAAATTCACGAGAATAATGAAAATCGAGTCATACGTAAAAATCAGGAATTACCTGCAGTATTTTTCAAGCACACCCATTCTTCCAGCAAGGCTCGTGCAGGAAAAGACAACTCCCAGGGAGAAATCAGGGTAAATAGCGAGAAAAGCAAAAATCCCGATGCGCAAACATTGACTCAACGGATCAATGCTTACCGCACAACCCGTTTCAATAAAAAAACCGAAAAGACTGATACTTACAGCACTTCAATAGAGGGTTTCCGCCTGCAAGAGATTAAGCGCGTGGCTGATTACCTTGAAAGAAAATCAGCTTCATCACCACATCCACAGGCTCCCGCTTCTTGAAGCGCCCCCAATACCTCTAATATGCAAATTAGAGGCATTATCCCCCGCCATTCAACGCTGTCTCGATATCCACACGCCTGAGCCCCGGCGCGAACTGCAGGATGAATTCATGGATATATGAACGCAGGTAAGCGCCGCGCCGCACCGCCAGCCGGGTGACGTTCGGTGCGAACAGGTGCGACGCCTCGATCGCATGCAAACCGGGCACACGATTGTGCTCCACCGCCATCGACGCAACGATTCCCACCCCCAATCCCAGTGACACATATTGCTGAATCACGTCCGAATCCATTGCGGTCAACACGATGTCGGTGGCGATACCCGCCTGTCTGAATGCATCGTCGATATGACTGCGGCCGGTAAAACCCACGTCATAGGTAATCAGCGGATAAGCAGCAAGATCCTGTAGCGACACCGATTGAAGTGAAGCCAACGGATGTCCCTGCGGCGCCACGATTACGTGATGCCAGCTGTAGCACGGGAAGGAGACCAGTTCCTCGAACTGGCTCAGGCCTTCGGTAGCAATGCCGATATCGGCCTTGCCGGAGATGACCCACTCTGCGATATGTTCCGGCGAGCTTTGCTGCAGCGCGATGCGTACATCCGGAAATGCGCTGCGGAATGTCTGCACTACGCGCGGCAATGCATAACGCGCCTGGGTATGGGTGGTGGCAATCGTCAGCGTACCGCTCTTCTCTCCCGAATATTCCCGGCTGGCCTGGCGCAGGTTTTCCGCTTCCAGCAGCAGGCGTTCGATAATCTGCAGGATGCCTTTGCCGGGTTCGGTGAGACCAGTCAGACGCTTGCCGTTGCGCTCGAAGATCTCGACGCCGAGTTCGTCTTCCAGCTCGCGGATCTGGCGGCTCACGCCTGGCTGCGAGGTAAACAACACATTGGCGACTTCGGTCAGATTGTAATTGCGACGCGCTGCCTCGCGGATCGACCGTAACTGCTGAAAGTTCATGCCGTCCCCTGTAGCGCTTCGTCGACAAACACCTGCAAGCGCTTAGGCCGCACCACCAGTATCTCGCCCCCATTCAACGCCAGTTGCGCATAACGCTCGCTCGAAATCACCGCTTCGATCAGTTGCGCATTATCGGCGCGTTCCAGTTCCAGTTGCGCGAGCGGGCCGATCGTATGCGCACGGCGCAAGGTTGCGATGATGCCTTGCGCCTGCGCGGTATAACGCTCGATATCGATGTCGTGCGGACGCACGAAACCGACGCCTTGCACATCCTGCACCTGCGCATGGTCAGGTGCCTCCAGCGCAACGCCGTCCGCATCGAGCACACCCTCATGCAAGCGTCCGCGGAACAGGTTCACATTGCCGAGGAAGCCGTACACGAAAGGCGACGCCGGGCGGTTATATACTTCATCTGGCGAGCCCATCTGCTCCACCTTGCCCTTGTTCACCAACACGATCCGGTCGGCGACTTCGAGCGCTTCCTCCTGATCGTGCGTGACGAAAATGCTGGTCACATGCAACTCATCATGCAAGCGACGCAACCAGCGCCGCAATTCCTTGCGCACTTTCGCATCGAGCGCGCCGAACGGCTCGTCCAACAGCAGCACGCGCGGCTCCACCGCCAATGCACGCGCCAGCGCGATACGCTGCCGCTGGCCGCCCGACAATTGCGGCGGATAACGATCGGCGAGCCAGTCGAGCTGCACCAGCTCCAGCAAGGACATCACCTTCTTGCGGATTTCGGATTCCGACGGGCGCAGCTTGCGCGGCTTCACGCGCAGGCCGAATGCGATGTTGTCGAACACGCTCATGTGCTTGAACAGCGCATAGTGCTGGAACACGAAGCCGACCTGGCGCTCGCGCACATGGTGCGATGATGCGTCCTCGCCGTCGAGAAATACCTGGCCGGCATCCGGGTGCTCGAGTCCCGCAATGATGCGCAACAGCGTGGTCTTGCCGCAGCCGGAAGGCCCGAGCAGCGCGGTCAGTTCGCCTGACGAAAAATTCAGCGACACGTCATTGAGCGCGACAAAATCACCGAATCGCTTGTTAATGTTTTTAACTTCAATACCCATGATTGATTAGCCCCCATTCAGTGGTGACAGTCCGGCATCCTGCGCACGCCATTCGATAAAGGTTTTCAGCGCCAGCGTAACGAGTGCCAGCAATGCGAGCAGCGACGCCACCGCAAAGGCCGCAGCGAAGTTGTATTCGTTGTACAGAATCTCCACTTGCAGCGGCATCGTATTGGTTTCGCCGCGGATGTGGACGGATACCACCGACACCGCGCCGAACTCGCCCATTGCGCGGGCATTACACAGGATCACCCCGTACAACAAGCCCCATTTGATATTCGGCAGCGTCACATGCCAGAAAGTGCGCCAGCCGGATGCACCCAGCACCAGCGCCGCTTCCTCCTCGTCGGAGCCCTGTGACTGCATCAACGGAATCAGCTCGCGCGCAACGAATGGGAAGGTCACGAAGATGGTCGCCAGCACGATGCCGGGCACCGCGAACAGGATCTTGATGTCGTGCTCGCGCAGCCATGGCCCGAACCAGCCCTGCGCGCCGAAGAGCAGCACATAGATCAGCCCGGAGATCACCGGCGATACCGAAAACGGCAGGTCGATCAACGTCAACAGGATGTTCTTGCCGCGGAAATCGAACTTCGCAATCGTCCAGGCGGCAGCGACGCCGAACACCAGGTTCAAGGGGACTGCAATGCCCGCGGCCAGGAGCGTCAGCTTGATCGCTGCCCATGCGTCGGGTTCCGCAATCGCCGCCAGGTAGGCGCCCAGCCCCTTCTTCAGCGCCTCGCTGAAGACAGCAATCAGAGGGATGAACAGGAACAGCGTCACGAAACCGAGCGCAATGCCGATCAACAGCGCACGCACCCAGAACGGTTCGACGGTAGCCGCCGGTGCATACGCCGGTTCGCTGCGCGGCTGTGCCGCGATCGGTAGTGTGGAAGCAGCAGCGGTCATATCAGACTTTCTCCGCCTGGCCGCGCTTGCGGGTCCAGGCTTGCAACAGGTTGATCGTCAAAAGCAGCACGAAGGACACCGCCATCATCACCACCGCGATCGCGGTGGCGCCGGCGTAGTCGTATTGCTCCAGCTTGGTGATGATGAACAAGGGCGTGATTTCGGACACCATCGGCATATTGCCGGCAATGAAGATCACCGAACCGTATTCGCCCGTCGCACGTGCGAATGCGAGCGCGAAACCGGTCAGCAAAGCCGGCAGGATGGTCGGGAAGATCACCTTCCAGAAGGTTTGCAGCCGGTTTGCCCCCAAACTTGCCGCCGCCTCTTCCAACTCGCGTTCAGCCTCTTCCAGCACCGGCTGCACGGTGCGCACCACAAACGGCAGGCCGATGAAGGTCAGCGCCACCACCACGCCCAGCGGCGTGAATGCAACCTTGATACCGAGAGGCTCCAGGTAACGCCCGATCCAGCCGTTCGGCGAGTACAACGCTGTCAGTGCGATGCCGGCCACTGCGGTAGGCAATGCAAACGGCAGGTCGACCAGCGCATCGATAATCTTTTTACCGGGGAAGCGGTAGCGCACCAGCACCCAGGCGACGATGCCGCCGAAAATCACATTCAGAAAAGCCCCGATCAGCGACGCGCCGAAACTGAGCTTGTAAGAGGCCACCACGCGCTCGGAACTGACCGCATTCCAGAACGCATCCCAGCTCATCGTGAAAGTCTTCAAGAACGCGGCCGACAGCGGGATCAGCACGATCAGCGCGAGATAGAACAGCGTAAAACCCAGCGCCAGATTGAAGCCGGGGATTACTCGCGAAGGCGCATCGCTCGCGCCCGATCTCGCCACGGCAACTCCCATACACCCTCCCCTTTATTACGAATAAAACTATCAAGCCGGAATAATTGCATTGCCTTGTTATAAAAAGAACGACTTTTTTTGCATGTCGATAGAATGGTTCCAAATAAGAGTGCAACTCACATGCGGGTTGAGAAAGCTGCGCGGGGATCTCACCCCACTTCTGCGCGCGGTGGCGCGATATGGCGCAATGCACCGGATATTCCCGGCCGGCTTTTATCCCCCGCGAGTACCGCCGTGGGCAAATCCCACAGAAATCCCTGTGCATGAATCCAATGGCCGCTCACTACGGCAAGATGTTGCAAGGTATCGAGCATCTGCTGGTTTTCGACCCGCTTGAAGATCACACGTATGCCCCGCTCACGGCATTCGGCCAACAG
>DASVLY010000583.1:0-4930 GCA_036384635.1 Noviherbaspirillum sp.
GGCGTCCTTTCGGCGAGCAGTAGCCTGCCAGGCGGGCTTCGGATGCGCCCAGGTGCTCGACGTCGTTGGTCAACTGACTATGCAGGAAATGACGCGCGTCTTCGCCGGAGGCGGCGATCAGCCCGAGATCGGTCAGCGGGGCGATGAAGCCTTGCGTGAGAGTCTCGCGTTGCGGCGCTCGCTCAAAACCGGCAATCTGCAGCGTATCGGCGTCAATACGCGCATCGTGTTGTATTAAAAACTGCAACCAAGCATTTATCATTTCGGTCATATTTGTCAGGAATTTCCGTGCTACCTATTATCATCAGGGTTGATTATAGTGAGGTCTCGAAAAATGCGTTTTGCAGTGGCCGCGCCAGCCGGATTTGAATTTTTCAAGGCATTGTTTTGATAAAAAAAATTTTCACCAGCATCATCACGCTTTTGCTTCTTTGTGCCGCAGCTATCGCATTCTGGGCGCATCAGCCAATTGTCGGCGCCGAGCATGAACCGATCGAATTCTCGATCAAGACCGGGAGCGGCGTCAGGAGCACTACCCAGCAGATCGCCGAAGCCGGCGTGCCGGTCAATCCTGTCTTGCTTGCAATCCTTTCACGGCTTACCGGCAAGAGCGCGGAATTGAAAGCCGGCAATTATGAATTAAAACCGGGTACTACGCCGCTGGCACTGATCAGCCAGTTAGTGCGCGGCGAGTTTGCACAAGAGTCACTGTCTATTATTGAAGGCTGGACCTTCAGGCAGATGCGGCAGGTGATCGCCGCGCATCCGGCGTTGAAGCACGACACTGTTGAACTGTCCGACCAGGAACTGCTGGCGAAAATCACGACTGAATACAAGAAACCCGAAGGGCTGTTTTTCCCTGACACCTATTTGTTCGCGAAAGGCGCGAGCGATCTGCAGATCTACAAGCAGGCGCATGCACTGATGCTCAAACACCTGAACGACCAATGGGCCAGACGCAATCCCTCGCTGCCGTACAAGACGCCGTACGAGGCATTGATCATGGCTTCTATCATTGAAAAGGAAACCGGCAAGAGTTCCGAGCGTGAAATGGTCGCCGCGGTTTTTGTCAACCGCCTGAAACGCGGCATGCTGCTGCAAACCGACCCGACTGTCATTTACGGGATGGGAGACAAGTATCAGGGCAATATCCGCAAGCGCGACCTGATTACGGATACGCCTTATAACACCTACACGCGCCTCGGACTGCCGCCGACGCCGATTGCGCTGCCGGGCACGGCGTCGCTACTGGCGGCGCTGAACCCGGCCAAGTCCGATGTGCTCTATTTCGTTTCTCGCGGAAATGGCACCAGTGAATTTTCCAATAACTTGAACGACCACAACCGCGCGGTAAATAAATACCAGCGTAAATACCAGCGATAATGCCGGTTGACGCTCACCATCATAACGAAACCAATGACTCTTGGTAAATTCATTACTTTTGAAGGGATCGACGGCGCCGGCAAATCGACGCACATCGCGTTTGTCGCAGAATTGCTTGCGGCTCAAGGCAGGCGCGTAGTCGTCACCCGCGAACCGGGCGGCACGCCGCTCGGAGAAAAACTGCGCGAATTGCTGTTGCACGAAAAAATGCATCTGGAAACGGAGGCGTTGCTGATGTTCGCCTCCCGCCGCGAGCATCTCGCGCAGGTGATCGAACCGGCGCTCTCGCGCGGCGACTGGGTGATCTCGGACCGCTTCACCGATGCGACATTCGCCTATCAGGGAGGCGGCAGGAAACTCTCGCTCGACAAACTGGCTATCCTGGAACAGTGGGTACATCCGCACCTGCAGCCGGATCTGACGTTGTTGTTCGATGTGCCGCTGGAAGTGGCGCGCGCACGGCTGCAAGCCGCGCGTGAACCGGACAAGTTTGAACAGGAAAAAGCCGACTTTTTCGAGGCGACCCGGCGCGAGTACTTGCTCCGTGCCGCACAATTCCCGCAGCGCTTCCGCCTGATCGACTCGACGCAAACCATCCCTGCGATTGAGCAGGAACTGAAGACAATCATTTCGAGCCTTTGAATGACTGGCACCTTGTATCCCTGGCAAAGTTCAGCCTGGCAACAACTCCAGCAGTTGCGGCAGCGGCTGCCGCACGCCATCCTGTTCCACGGTCCGGAAGGGATCGGGAAAAATCTGTTCGCGGAACGTTTCGCGCAATCCCTGCTATGTCAGTCGCCATTGACAGATGGTCAGGCATGCAATGCATGCGACTCCTGCGGCTGGTTCATGCAATACAGTCATCCCGACTATCGCCGAGTGCGGCCGGAAGCACTGGAGGACGAACCGGGCGCTGAAGGCGAAGAAGGGGCGGAAGCTGCAGATGGCAAGAAGTCCGGCAAGACAACAAAGGCACCGTCGAAGGAGATCAAGATCGATCAGGTCCGTGCGCTTGCCGATTTCATGAACATTTCCACGCATCGCCAAGGCATGCGCGTGATCCTGCTGTATCCGGCTGAAGCCCTGAACACGGCGGCAGCAAATGCATTGCTCAAAACACTGGAGGAACCGCCGCCGCACACGATGTTCCTGCTGGTGTCGAACAGTCTGGACCGTTTGCTGCCGACCATCCTGTCGCGCTGCCGCAAATTTGCGCTGGCAATGCCGTCGGCGGAACAGGCTCTGGCCTGGCTGCGTGAGCAGGATGTCAAGGATGCCGATGTCTGGCTGGCGGAGCAGGGTGGTGCACCCCTGGCTGCCCATACGTCGGCGCAGGCCGGAGCACGCGAGACGATGGATGAGTTCCTGCACCTGCTTGCGAAGCCGAATGTCGAAACTGCATTGAGGGGAGCGGAGCGCCTGCAGAAAGTGCCGGTAACCGATCTCGTCGCATGGCTGCAACGCTGGCTGTACGATGTGTTTTCGTTCAAACTTTCCGGCAGAATCCGGTATTATCCTCGATATCGGAAGGAGCTTGCAGTGCTGGCCGGGCAGGCCGATGTGAGTGGTTTGCTGCGCGGGTGCAAAGCGCTCAACGAGCGCCGTGCGATTTGCGAACACCCGTTGTCGCCCCGGCTTTTCATCGAAGACATGCTGCTCGATTATTCAACCCTTTTTTCCGCGTAAGGACTTAAAGGACAGTCATGGCCGAAAACCTTGCGATTCCAGCAGCCGCCGGCACCGCCGGTAGTGCGGCCGTTGCGCGTCCGTCGGTGCTGTCGCTGCCGATCAAGGAAAAAGCCGCGCTGTATGCCGCTTACATGCCGTTTCTGGCCAACGGCGGGATTTTCGTGCCGACCAACAAGCCGTACAAGTTGGGCGACGACATCTATCTGATCCTGACCCTGATGGACGATCCGACCAAATATCCGATCGCCGGCAAGATCGTCTGGGCCACGCCGCCCGGCGCGAACAACAACAAGGCCCAGGGCATCGGCGTACATTTCTCGTCCGATGAAAGCGGGCAACGGGTCAAGGCAAGGATCGAGGAGCTACTGGGAGCGGCGTTGCGTTCGACGCGAGCTACGCACACACTGTAACAACATACTTGTTTCATACGGTTTGGGAACCCGCATTGCAGGCAAGCAGGCGGCTTGACACGGCAGATACGTTGAAACCTGTGCCGTCGTAAAATATCGGCATGTATATCGATTCCCATTGCCATATAGACTTCCCCGAACTGGAGGCAAGGCTGCCGGAGATTTTCAGCAAGATGGCTGACAACCAGGTCAGTCATGCGCTCTGCGTGTCGGTCGACCTCCCGGATTTCCCCCGTGTACTCGGCATTGCCGAGAAATATCCGAATATCTATGCGTCGGTCGGCGTCCATCCTGACTATGAAGAAACCCAGGAGCCGACAGTCGACGAACTGGTCCGCCTGTTGCAGCATCCGAAGGTCGTTGCGATCGGTGAAACCGGGCTGGATTACTACCGTCTCCAAGGTGATCTCGAATGGCAGCGCGAGCGCTTTCGCACCCATATCCGGGCGTCGCGCGCCACCGGCAAGCCGTTGATCATTCATACCCGGTCCGCATCGGAAGACACGATCCGCATCATGCGTGAAGAGGGCGCGGGCACGGATGCGGGCGGTGTTGGCGGTGTCATGCACTGCTTCACCGAATCGCTGGAAGTCGCGGAAGCGGCGATGGAGTTGGGTTTTTATATTTCGTTTTCCGGCATCGTCACGTTCAAGAGTGCAAAGGAGTTGCAAGCGGTTGCCCGTGCCGTTCCGCTTGAGCGCATGCTGATCGAAACCGATTCGCCTTACCTGGCACCGGTCCCGCATCGCGGCAAAATGAACGAACCCGGCCTTGTGCGCCATGTCGCGGAATTCCTGTCGACGCTGAAGGACATTCCACTAGAACGCCTCGCGCAACAGACGACGGATAATTTCTTCAACCTGTTCAAGATTGCGCGGTAAGCGAAATGACGAACTTGATGAACACGCGCCCGCGGAGGCAGGGCCGCTTGCGGCGGCGCACACTCGTCCTTGTCGCGGCTGCCGTTGCATGGATCCCGGCATTCACGTTCGCCGGTTCCTACGACGATTTTTTCCATGCAGTGAAGCTGGACGATGCCGCCACGATTAAATCGCTGCTGGCACGCGGACTGGATCCGAATACGATCGAAGCCGAATATGGTTACACAGGCCTGATGCTGGCATTACACGAAGGTTCAATGAAAGTATTCAATGTGCTGCTGAACGCGGAAGGTGTGGACATCGAGGAGAAAGCCAGGAATGGCAATAACGCATTGATGATTGCCAGCTACAAGGGCAACAAGCAGGCGGTCGAAGCGCTGCTGGCCAAAGATGCGGAAGTGAATCGGCCGGGTTGGACTGCGTTGCATTATGCGGCCGCAATTGGTAACAACGAAATCGTGCGTTTATTGTTGGACCATTCCGCCTACATTGATGTCGAGTCGCCCAACAAGACCACCCCGATCATGATGGCTGCGCGGGAAGGACATATTCTTACGGTGAAGTTGC
>DASVLY010000584.1:0-3723 GCA_036384635.1 Noviherbaspirillum sp.
ATTCCAGCATCGCATGCGACAGCGCGACATCGGGCGGGCGCGGACCATTGGGGGCTACGGCGCCGGTTTTCAGTTGCGACAGCAGCACATGATGCGTGGCATCGGCGATTTCCACCTGCAGCACGTCGGGAAACGCAAGCGTGGCCGCCACACCCTCACGCACGTTATCGGGCGAGCGGTACAACAACGCCAGGATACTCTGGCGCGCAAGGTTCTCGGCAATGCGCTGGCCTTGCTCGACCAGATAGCCCTCCATGCGGCGGCCAGCCTGCCAGGAGTTCATCAGAGAAGAAAACAGCGCCAGCCCGAAAATGGCGGCGCTGGCGGTTATCGTGAGTTGGCGACGGAAGCCGGTACGGCGCAAATGATCTCGAAACATGGGCAGTTGTCAGAATACGGGGACTAGGCCGCCCGTTTTGTTTTCTTGCTTAAATTATTCATCAAGGTTCCGGAAAAACGAAATCGAAACTGCGCTGCTGCTGGTAACTGATGTTCAGGCCGATATGGCTCGCCGTCCGCAGATTGACCGCGGTATGCACTTCGCGCAGCGGCAGCACGCCCACCCGGCGCGTTTCGCCGGTGGCGGCGGCCAGCGCGGAACTGGCCAGCGTGCGCCCCAGCTCCACATTATTCGGATAAAGAGAGAACAGCGCCCCTTTCTTCACATGCAGAAAGCTGCTGGAGAACACCGGTACATTGCGGTTCCAGGATTCCTTCAGCACCAACGGCAGGATCGTGGTTTCATCGACGGTGGTAACGTCCTGGGGCAACCATAACGCATCGCGCCGGCTGTCGCTGGAGGCAAAGGCTGTTTCGTACAGGCGCACTGCACTGCCCAGATCGTGCGCCTCATACGTCACCAGTTCCAGTCCATGCGCCCTGGCTGCTTCACGCGCGATTCGGATCAGCCAGTCATTGTGCTGCGGATTGTAGACCGCCAGGACCCGCTTCACATTAGGGAGCAACATTTTCAAGCGGCTGAACAGCAACGTTGGATCAGGCGTCAGGCTGATGCCGCTCACAGTGCGGCTTTCCGATGCCGGCAGCGCCATCACACCGCCAGCGATCACCGGGATGTCGAGTCCGGCCGTCGCCTTCAGTCCTTGGCGGCCGAGCGCGATCACCACCTTGGTGCCGTTGCGCTTTAACTGCGCTCCCAGCTCCGCCGGGTCGATATTAGGGCTGATGGGGTAATTGCGCACCGCACTCCTGGCATTATCCTCGATGCCTTCGATAATCTTGGCGAAGATGCTGCGATACGGCTCGCCGATGTCGGGATAAACCACCGCCAGCGCGCCTGCGGGCAATGCATCGGTGCGGCGCGCCTGCTCGCTCAGCTCGACCGGGCTCGACGTACTGTAACCGGCGCGCATCATCCGCACGCCAGCGGCAGTCTCCGGCTGGTCGGCGGCCTGGCTCGCCGCCGCTGGCAAGAAAGACAGGGCGGACGCCGCGTACGCAAGCAAGCGGCGCGCAACGTATGCTGCCGTACGCGGATTTCGTCCAGAGACTATGTTGGAGCAGCCCATAGAAAATTATGCCCCGAAAGCGGCAGGTCAAAGGAAACTATTCCCCGATGCAAAGCGCGGTTCCCCGTTATGCCGGTCGAAAAAATCGAACATGGTAGCGCGGAAATGCAACTTGCCAGGATTCACTGAAGAATATGCCAAAACAGTGCCATGAAGAAACTAAAAATTGAAGATCGCGCAAAAAAACTAACCAAAAGACAGCGCTGGCGCGAAAAAAAACCGGATGCCGCATCACATCCGGTTCGGTTCACGCAGGTACGAATTGGTATTAAGGCTCTGGAAAAACGTGGTCGAAGCCGCGCTGCTGCTGATAGCTCAGGTTCAGCCCGATATGGTTCGCAGTGCGCAGGTTGATGGCGGTATGCATCTCGCGCAGCGGTACCATCCCACGCTTGCGGTTTTCGCCGGCAAGCAAGCTCAATGCGGAAGTAGCGAGTGTACGTCCGAGTTCCACGTTATTCGGATACAGCGTAAACAGTGCGCCTTTCTTCACATGCAGATAGCTGCTGGAAAAGAACACAGCGTTACGGTTCCAGCACTCCTTCAGCACTAGCGGCAAAACCGTATTGTCGTCTACTGTGGTCGGGTCCTGCGGCAGCCAGAATGCGTCGCGCCGGTTATCTGCGAAAGCGAAGGCCGCATTGTAATTGCGTACCGCGGATGCAAGATCGCTCGCCTCATACGCCACCAGTTCCAGTCCCTGCGTCCTGGCCGCTTCACGCGCGAGCCGGATCAGCGTTTCGTTGCGCTGCGGATCGTAGACCACGATCACGCGCTTAATGTGCGGGAGCAACGCTTTCAGGTGCAGGAACAAGAGTGCCGGGTCCGGCGTCAACGTGACGCCGGTCAAGTTACGGCTTTCCGCCTCGGGTACCGACAGCACACCGCCGACGACGACAGGAATATCGCGGTCCACGCCGGCCGCCGCTTTCAATCCCTGGCGGCCGAGTGCAATCACGGCCTTTACGCTGTTGCGTTTCAATTGTGCGTTCAGGTCCGCCTGAGCCGTGTGCGCACCGACCGGCACACTCACTACCCGTGTGGGTACCTGCGCTTCGATACCCTCGATGATCTTGGCAAACACGGTCTGGAAAGGACCGCCGATGTCCGGGTAAATGACCGCGATCGGCCCCTTGGCGCCGAAAGAGGCATCCTGCCGCCGGAACTGTTCATCGGCATCGACCAGATGGAGCGAGTCCGCGTCATACCGCATGTTGCGCGTCTGGCTGTCCGGGTCCAGTCGCGCGATCAGCATCTCCGCTGCGCCATGATGCGCTTCGGGCGCTGCACTCGCACTTGCATACGCCCATGCGGCGCTGTCCGCCTGCGCAGCCGCAGCCGCAAACGCCAGTGCAACACCTATGCAGTAGCGCTGCGCAGCGAGGCAAACATTAGCCACATTCCGGTTCGACACTTCGATACTCCCCATCGGTCTTAAAATTTATAAATCACCTGAAGTCACGCCGCGCACGGATTCAGGCTTGATTCATGCACATCAGCGCTGAAAAATTGTGCGCCGCAGCGAAATGCGGCCGGGCGCTGCTGATACACCAACCTGCTCTTCTGTAGATATGGTGACGCAGCACATAACGTACGTCCTGTCTGTCGATCTGAGCATAAGTGTTGTTGAAGCTGGCGTCGGTTCCCCAAGTGATGTTAAAAATGGCCCGGACAATGTTCTTCACGGTATAGCCGAAGAAGTTCGGATTCACCCGGATATCCCTGCGCGCCTGCTATGTGAACACGGTTTTCAGAGCATTTTCAGTGCTGTGAACTGCAAGATCACACCAATAAGGCCAATCGATGAAAAGTCCTCATAGCCAATATCGGCTGCGACTTTCGTGATGATGTCGATGGCGACGGAGAACACGTCTGCGCCATAAAGACCGATTCCGGCCTGCGAATGATTTCGATGCTGGCGAGATTCTTGTTGTTCGCTACGCCGAGCTTCTTTTAATTCCTAATACAAGCGTGATTGCAGTTTCTTGACAATCTCCGAAACACTCTCTTCGACGCTCATTCGTCCAGTATCGATCCGCAGTTCAGGATCATCAGGTGCTTCGTAAGGCGCGGTAATTCCCGTAAATTCGGCAATCACTCCCTGACGCACTTTCTTGTACAGGCCCTTCGGATCCCTGCTCTCGCACACCTCGATGTCAGCGCACAAATAAGCTTCGATAAACCGTTCCTGCCC
>DASVLY010000585.1:0-3074 GCA_036384635.1 Noviherbaspirillum sp.
GCCAGCCTGATTGAAGGCGCGCAGGAAGCGCTCAATGCGATTTCCGAGTCCGACAATCCGATGCTGTCGCAACTGTCGTCGTTGACGCAGAAACTGGGCAAGCTGGCCGATGTCGATGCGGCGCTGAAGCCGGTGCTCGAAGCGCTGGAACCGGCACGCATCCAATTGCAGGAGGCGGTGTATTCGCTGAACGATTACCTCGGGCGTGTCGAACTCGACCCGCAGCGCCTGCAGGAAGTGGAGGCGCGCCTGGATGCGATCCATTCCACCGCGCGCAAGTTCCGGGTTGCGCCCGAAGACCTGCCGCAGGAATTTGAAACGCTGTCGGCGCAACTGCGGCAACTGGCGGATGCGAGCGATCTGGATGCGCTGCGCGCGCAGGAAGAAAAGCTGAAGGCGGACTACATGAGCGTCGCGCAACAATTGTCCGCTGCGCGCGCCAAGGCGGCGCAAGCATTGAGTACGGCTGTTACCTCGGCGATGCAGGGGCTGAGTATGGACGGCGGGAGATTTGAAGTCGCGTTGAATACCGGCGAGCCCGCCATCCATGGGCTGGAGCAGGTCGAGTTCATGGTGGCCGGGCATGCCGGCACCAGCCTGCGCCCGCTGGCGAAAGTCGCATCCGGCGGCGAACTGGCGCGCATTTCGCTCGCAATTTCCGTCATCACTTCCAGCGCGACTACCATCCCGACACTGATCTTCGATGAGGTCGATAGCGGTATCGGCGGCGGCGTCGCCGAAGTGGTGGGGCGCCTGTTGAAGCGGCTGGGCCAGGACCGCCAGGTGCTGTGCGTCACTCATTTGCCGCAAGTGGCAAGCCAGGCGAACCAGCATTTCCAAGTCAGCAAGCGCAGCGCCGAGGGTCGAACAGTGTCGAGCATCGACGCATTGGATGCGAAGGCGCGCGTCGAAGAAATCGCGCGCATGCTGGGCGGACTGGAAATTACCGCGACCACGCGCAAGCATGCGCGTGAGCTGCTTGCTTCTTGAGAGGGTACCGATGCGTTTCATACAGGAACCCCAGTACACGCACGGCACGCTGCCGAAAACGGCAGTCGTCCTGGTCAACCTCGGCACACCCGATGCGCCCACCACATCGGCAGTGCGCCGTTATCTGAAAGAATTCCTGTCCGACCCGCGCGTGGTCGAAATCCCGAAGGCTGCGTGGTGGTTTATCCTTAATGGCATCATCCTGCCGCTGCGATCTTCCAGATCTGCGGGGAAATATGCATCGATCTGGACCGCGGATGGATCGCCGCTCAGGCTTCACACCGAAAAACAGGCAACGCTCTTGCGCGGGTATCTGGGCGAGCGCGGGCATGAGGTGCAGGTAGCATATGCGATGCGCTATGGCCATCCGTCGCTGCCCGAGGTGCTGGGAAAATTGAAAACCGATGGCTGCGACCGTATCCTGATCCTGCCTGCCTATCCCCAGTATTCGGGCACCACTACGGCGTCGATTTTCGATACGGTGTTCAGTCATTACAGTAAGGTGCGTAATATCCCCGAGCTACGACTGGTCAAGCATTACCACGACCACGACGCCTACGTGCAGGCACTGGCAAAATCGGTGCGCGCGTATTGGGACATGCATGGCCGTCCCAACAAATTGGTGATGAGCTTTCACGGCGTGCCCAAGCGCACCTTGTTGCTGGGCGATCCCTATCATTGCGAGTGCCACAAGACGGCGCGCTTGCTTGCTGCCCATCTGGGGCTGGGGCCGCAACAGTATTTAGTGACGTTCCAGTCGCGTTTCGGCAAGGCAGAATGGCTGCAGCCGTATACAGCGCCGGCTCTGGTAAAACTGGCGAAGGAAGGCGTTGCGCGCGTCGACGTGCTTTGTCCCGGCTTTACCAGCGATTGTCTGGAAACGCTGGAAGAAATCGCTATAGAAGCCAAACGCGACTTTCTGACCGCCGGCGGCAAGGAGTTTCACTATATCCCGTGTCTGAACGAATCGCCGGCGTGGATTTCCGCGCTGGTGGAAATCGTGGAGCAGCACTTGGCCGGATGGCCGACCATGCTGACGCCGATTATGCGCGAAGAACTGAAACGGGATGCGGAAACCGCACGGAATCAGGCTGCGCTGCTGGGGGCAGCCAAGTAATCCCGCCGGTATTTCCTGTTGGGATGAGTTCAGTACAGCGACACCAGCTCAGCTTGGCAAATCCATGCCGTTGCGAGTAATGCGTAGGCGACGACCGATGCTGCAATCAGATGTAATTTCAATCCCATGATGACTTCCTTGCACCAGGGTGATAAAAACGCAACCCTGCTATTCGTATCGTAGTACGCCTGTCGCTAAATGGGATCTCATGACGCGTAAAGTTTGTAACAAGAATTTACGCTTCTCGGCAGCATTGTGTTCTCTCCAATAAATATAAAAAGTTCCCCTTGAAAAAGTATGGAAGAGCCCCATTTACATCGGGTATTTAGACTAAGTCATTGATTGCTGGGGGATTTTTTGTGATGCAAGACCAAGAGAAAATGCAGGAGCAAACTGATCAGGCCGGCCAGCCGAGCGAAGTCCGGCCGGAAGCCGCACAGCCGCAGCCCGAGCAGCCGCAAGCTGCACAAGCAGCGCAATCCGAACAACCGCAAGCGGAACAGCCGCAGCCGGTTGCAGGCGCAGGCCAGGAAGAAAAGCTGGCTGCGGCCGAAGCGAAGGCCGCGGAAATGCAGGATGCCTATTTGCGCGCCAAGGCCGACCTCGAAAATGTTCGCCGCCGCGCGCAGGAAGATGTCGCGAAGGCGCACAAGTTCGCGATCGAGAACTTCGCCGAAGCGCTGGTGCCGGTCAAGGACAGTCTGGAAATGGCGCTCAAGCTCGATACACCGTCCGTCGAGTCGCTGAAAGAAGGCGTCGAGATGACTCTGAAACAATTGAACGCCGCGTTCGACCGCAACCGGCTGCTCGAAATTAACCCGACGCCCGGTGAAAAGCTCGATCCGATGAAGCATCAGGCAATCTCGATGGTGCCAGCGAATCAGGACGCCAACACCATCGTCAGCGTGCTGCAAAAGGGATATACCATCGCCGACCGCCTGTTGCGTCCGGCGCTGGTGACAGTTGC
>DASVLY010000586.1:0-7723 GCA_036384635.1 Noviherbaspirillum sp.
GGACTACGTCCAGCAACTCAAGGCGGCGCTGGAGCAATCCGAACAGCAGAAACAGCTCCTAGCCAGATTGATGCGTGAGTACAAGGACGTGTCCGGCAAGATGTGATCGGCCGCATAGTCGGCAGTTCAAGATGGATCATCGGAGGTAAGGCACCCGATAGGCGGCGTTGCCGCGTCCGCCGTGCGCGTGCGATACGGTGTGCGATGGAACCGAAGCCCCCCCGGGGGTAGGTGCTGTGGTCCGCATGGGGGGGCAGGCCGCACCAGGAACACGCGATTGCGTCGGCGGCACATGCGCTTGCATCGCGAGAAAACGCCGCCAAAGGGCTGTATTCGCGTCACAGAGGCATGCCTCGGGGTGCATGCAGGAATGGTCCACTTCCAGTTACGGCCTCTACCGCAAGCACATAACGTCAAATGCGGCAAGGTGATCAGGTACTTGCAAGGTCCGGTTTCACGGCTGCTACTGCTTGAGCAATTCGCTGTGCTTCGAAGAAGAGGTCATCCACTGCCAACTTCCCCGACACCATCTTCTGCGAAGTGATCAAGAACTTCCCCTCGATCAGCTTTCGCGTCCAATCGATCTGCCCAAATTGAAGGCTATGAAATCGCTGCATCTCATCCGGCGTCGCAACATTCTCCAGGAGACGAACGGTAGGCCCATCTTTGAACCACTCCTCGTACCGTCCTTCCAGTTGCCCGTTGTGAGCTAAAAACGAGATACGCAACATGATGGCTTGATAAACGAAGAACAATGCCCAAAGATACTCGCCGATGAATGGCCGGACCTCCTCAATCCCTTGCTGCATTTCATCTGCAATCTTACTGATTCGTTCGATGGTTAGGTCAGCAGCCAAACCTTTGATCCGCTGCTGCACTTTCGGATCGCTGTACTCCGATGGTGCAAGAATGTCGAGGAAGGCGAGGACGGCAGGTGCGCTGTTTCTGACATTGAGAAATGCCTTCCAGAGCCGGGCAATGCCTTCGGTCTGGAGCTTGTGCGCCAGTGCGTATGATTCAGTTAACGACTTGTGCGCGGCACTGACAATTGCGGCATTCGCACTGAGTTCCGCTTTTAGCCGCTCTACCTCGATAGTGTTGAGGGACTGAAGTTGGCCCTTCAACCGTTCGAGCTTTTCGTCGTATTCGTACTTGATCCCTTGCCGCAATCGCTCAATCAACCAGTTGCGGCAGAGCCATGCAAAGCCGGATGTGATGACTACAGACGCGAGTGTAGTACCGACGATTTCATTCATCCCGAAAACTCCATGAGCGAAGCAGGAAGGGCATTATCGCCGATACCACCTTGTTCGAGTCTTCTCCAACTCACCTACCAATGCATGCTTTGCTTTATACCTTCGCAATGTAGCTATACAGCGTCTCCCTACTGATCTTGTACTCCCGTGCCACCGTCGCCTTCGGGACACCAGAAGCGATTCGGGCCAACATGGCCTTCACCTGTTCATCGTTCAGCACAGGCTTCCGGCCCTTGTACACGTTACCCTTGGCCTTGGCGATGGCAATGCCTTCCCGCTGCCGCTCTCGGATCAGGCCACGTTCGAACTCGGCAACTGCGCCCAGCAGCGTAAGCATCAACGTCGCCATTGGCGAATCCTCGCCGGAGAAGGTCAATCCCTCCTTCATCAATCGCACCATCACGTCTCTCGCGGTAAGTTCCCGCACGATGCGGCATAGGTCATCAACGTTGCGTGCAAGGCGGTCCATGCTATGAACGACGAATGTGTCGCCATCACGAAGGCAATCCAGTGCGGCTTCAAGCTGTGGTCGCTTCGTGTCCTTGCCGCTGGCCTTGTCGGTGAAGACCTTGTCCAGCGTGATGCCATCGAGCTGACGCTCCGTGTTCTGGTCGAGCGTGCTCACCCGCACATAACCAATTGCTTTCCTGACATGTCCCCTCCCCACAAAAGTGTCAAATTGAACTCCATGACTTCTCTGCAACAATCTCCAGAAAAATAATTTCCGAGCCTATGTTGACATCTTGGGTGCAGAAATCTGGAAGTTGAAAATCGTCAACTTAGGGTAGAGCCTATCCTCACGTGTATTTGCATTACGTCAAAAGCGACCGTCCAGCCCTGCTGGCCGGAACTATTTCTTTCTGTCATGATCACAAAATTACCGGAAGTCAACTTCGTGCGAGGTATCTCATGCCGTACCGCAAGACCATTATTTGTTTAGCAAACTCTATAAAGCATCACCCTTTCCGCTGCATCGCTGGGAAAGATGTAAATGGCGAGAATGACTGGATACGGCCAGTGACCGCAGACCGCGAAGCCGAAGGCGCGATTCCCCGCACAATGACGATTTGCTCGGACCGGCGAGAAATAGACATTTTAGACATTGCAGAAATTCAATTTTCCGCACCTGCTCCACGGCATTGCCAAACAGAAAACCATCTTGTTGTTCCCGATACGCAATGGAAAAAATGCGGCCGGATCGGATGGGATGACCTAGATAATCTTGTAGATCACACAGCAGGTTTGTGGGGGACAAATAGCTCAAGGAGCGAGTTAAATGATCAGATCAGCGTCGAGGATGCAAGGCGGTTTAACGACTCCCTCCGTCTTATAAAGCCATCGGACTTTGTCGTGCACGTACAAGAGGTACGCGGCCAGAATGGACCCAAGCCAACAATGCGTGGAACATTTCGTCACATGGGGCGGAGATATAGTCTGTCTGTCACCGATCCCTTCTACAAAGATCAAATACGGAATTTCGCAATCGGTACCGAAATCCGCCTTGACGATGTCTATGTCACGGTAAGCGTAAGCGATGAGTTCAGGGAACGAGCGATGCATTACAAGCTGATCGCGGCCATCATCACGCCAGATCGCTGCTAGACTTCCACTTCTCGGGATTTCCTCCCATAGGAGCAATACAAGCATGACCAATCAGGAAGTGGCCACCGCCTTCAGCATCGGCTTCACAGAAAAGAGCGCCGAGCGATTCTTCACCTTGTTGCGCGGAGCAGGGGTGACTCGGCTCATCGACGTGCGGTTGAACAACACATCGCAGCTTGCAGGATTCGCAAAGAAGGAAGATTTGCGCTTCTTTGTCAAAGAGATTTGCAGCATTGATTATGTGGAGGTCGGTGATCTTGCCCCCGAGCCAGGGCCGCTGAAGGAGTACAAGAACAAGCTGATGGATTGGCAGCGATACGAAGACCTGTACCTCAATCTGCTGGCACGCCGGGCAGTCGAGAAGAAGCTAGATCGTAGCCTGCTGAATGGCGGCTGCCTACTGTGCAGTGAGCACAAGCCCCACCAGTGCCACCGCAGACTTGCTCTTGAATACCTGAAGCAACAATGGGATGGCGGATTGAACATCAAGCATTTGTATTAACGATGACTACAGCAGACGATTCCACTGGCGCCCCCGAAGACCACCTGCTCGTTGCCCTTTCGAAGGGCTTCTGTTTCCCCTCGCTCTTTGCCAGCAAGCTGGATGCGCTCACGACGAACCTCGGGAAGCCAGCCGTATCCGTCATCCAGGATGATCGCGGCATTGCGCGGGAATACTTCGCACGCTTGGGGATTGACGTGATCTCCGAGCGACCCATCCCGCGCACGTCGATGAAACGCAAGCTGGAGCTGTACTCGCACATACTCGTCTTCTGGGATGGCGAAGACCTGGCGGACATGCTGTATTTTGCACAGCTAATCCGAAAGCCAATCCGCGTAGTCCCAGTGCAGATTACGAAGGTGCGAAACAAGGACAAGGACGAGCCATACGACGTGTACATTGGGCGTGGCACCCCTTGGGGCAACCCCTTCCCAATCGGGAAAGGAGGAGTCGGTGACACTCGCGAGGACGTTATACGAAAGTATCGCGAACACTTTGAGACAGTGATACTTCAAGACGATACACGACGAAAGAGCTTGCTTTCATTGCGCGGGTATCGTCTCGGCTGCCATTGCAAGCCACTCGCCTGCCACGGTGACATCATCGCAGAGTACCTCAATCGAGAAGACATCGAAGATTGAAGGCGAACGGCATCGGACGAATGCCAGGATCACCAATACAGGCCAGCCGCATGCGGGAACGCGATAGCCAGCGCCGCTTCAGCCTCACGAACCTTCTCATCGAACTTCGCTTTCCGCATCCATCGCGGTCATGTTCACAATGTTTCAAGCCAACTTTTGGACATGGTTACCAGGCCGTCCGAAATCGGAGGCTTTTGGACCGGATGCACCGCTGCATTGGCGGCTATCAACTTAAAAGTTAACATACAAGAATCATTTTGCACGCACCCTGCTTCTTCCTTGATAAACAGAAAGTTGATGCTATGTATTACTTGCTCATCCGAGCATTCAACATCAAGGGGGAGTTGTATGAAAATTGATGAAATCGTTACCTTCGTTCGAAATGTCCTTCGTGTAATACGCGAAATCGCTGGCGAGGAAAAGGCAGCCCGTAGGTCGGATAAGCGCAGCGCCATCCGACGTATGTTTCCTTCTTCAATAAAGAAACCTCCTCTCTCCAGTAGTACCGGATGCCGAGGAGGTCAATGCCCATGCCTGGCTTTCCACGCGATGAACTCCGATGGTCTTACACCATAGCGTGCAAGGACTCCCTCGTGTATCCGCCTGAGTTCCTCCACGATCAACGCCTGCACGTTGTCTCGCTCGCCCTCGGGGATGCGACCGATAACCGCTTGCCGGATGGTGGCCAGTGGCTCGCGATCAGGCTGCGTGACCACATCGTGGATGGTCTGCTTGATGAACTCTCGCCAAGCAAGGCGAACAGGGTCGGGTTCTGCCAATTCCTGTTTGATGGCCAGATACTCTTGCGTCGAGCGCTCATAGGCCCAGACAAACAGGTCGCGCAGCAACTCCACGCGCGTCATTTCGTACACACCGAGGATAGCGCGGCTGTACGCATGCTCCGGCACGTCAAGAAAGGTCAAGGGACACAGATTGGCTCGGAACAGCGGCAAGTTGGCAGCCAATCGGGAAGTGCGTTTGTTGATGTCGGCAAATGGCTGCAGGTAGGGCAGATGCACCATCACAAAAAAGGACTGCTCGAATGGGTCGGCGATCTGATTTGCCTTGTCCAATAGCTGGTCCAGCAAATCATCAATCTGCTGTGGCGCCGACAAGGGGCGATAGACACTCTTGCCGATATCCACGACATGCTGGCGAATCCGCCCTTCGTCGGCCGGGTTGGGCAGCAGATTTTCCGCCAAGGCGCTGTGCAGGTTCATCAGCGTGTACCGGTTGAATTCGGCACTGTCGATGTTTTCAACCAGGAGCTCAATCGCCGCCTTGTGATTCAGGATCATTTGGGTTTCGATGGCGGCCTTGCCTCGCGCCACTTTGCCGTGCTCGATGAGTTCGCGTGTGTCGAGTCGGGAATAGGTGTTTCCTTCCAGATGGCTGGACGCCCAGGACAGATCGATCAGCAGCCGGTTCAGGATGGCTCGACTATAGGTGCCTGCCGGCGCCTCGGCTTGGGGCGTCTGCCCGATTTTGCGCAGTTGGCGCCGGAGCGGCTCGGACAGGTACCAGGTCTTGTTCGGCTGGTAGGACTCCAGAAAGTCCCGCTGATAGCCCACCGGCTTGCGCGCTTCGGGCGCTTGGTCGATATAAGCCACGATGTCCCTGCTGTCGGCAGACAGAGGAATGAAATCTGGAAACCGGTCAGCCTGCGCAACAGTTGGTACTGCCCTGACCGGATAGTAGCGGCGAGCTCGCCCTTCGCCGCGGGCGTTAATCTGCCTGGCGCCAATCATTTGGCTGATCAGGCGCTGCGCGGTACGGCGTGCAACTTGAGGGTGCAGTACCAGCAACTCGGTCAAGGTCAGTCCGGTTGGAGACGCCTGAATACTCTCCAGGAGTTCATTGATTGTCGACATGGTGCGTGGCGCAGATTGGCGTTGCTATGGCACCATTGTGGCGCAGTTCTGAAAACTGCGCCAGTTTTTGGCGCAGTTTGGCCAAGGCTCGGTTAGGGTCTGTGATAGATCTATGCGTCAACGAAAGCACCGTCGGAGAGCGAGGCGCTGCCTCTGGTGATTCCGCCGGTGGAAGAGATGGAGGGACTGTACCGGCTGGCCCGGCTGGGCAACATGCACGACATCGTTGCGTATGCGGACCGCCTGGAGAGCCAGGATGAGCGCTATCGTCCCTTTACCGATACCTTGAATGCGCTGGCCAAAAGCTACCAGTCCCAGGCCGTGCTGCGCCTGATGGAGGAGCATCGGCAAGGTTATTTCACCTCGCACGCCAGCCGGCAGTCATAAGTGCGTCCGGCAATCGTTGCCGTTCATCGATTGAGCGTTCACCAAACCCATGACGCCTGACCCAGGCGGTCATAAATGATCGAAATATGCGCGAGAAAAGGCGCACTGTCTCCACGTCCTCCATGAAGCGCGGATAGTCTTCAAACTGCATGAGCTGATTGCAGGCAGTGTGTACCGGGCCCCTGATTTCGATGAATTGCCGAATCATTGCCCTAACAAATCTCCTTGTCTTTCTGTGAGCCGGGGCCAGCACCGCCTACGTGATCGCGCTCATACAGGAGGTTCGTCCTGTGTCTGCTCCCGGCCTCCGGTTCCAGCACTGGCGTTACGGCTTGCATCACCCGTACCGCCTTGCGCACCGGCGCTCGTTCCTCTGTTGCCGCCGGCAGCATCGCTGCCGCTGGCTTGACGACCCGGTTCGGATGGAGATGACACCGTTTCCATGACTTGCCCCACTTCCGCCTTCTGTTCACCGCCGGGTGTCTTGGCGGCCACGTCGCCGAGCGATACGATGCCGACAAGCTTATGCTCATCATCGTGCGAAACCACCGGGATACGACGAATCTGGCTATCGGCCATTTGCGTCATCACGTCGTCCAACGGCTGATCTTCGAAACACCAGCGCACATCGGTGCTCATTACTTCATCGACATGCGCCTCTTGCGGCGATCGGCCGGCCGCGGTCGCGCGTATGGTGATATCGCGATCTGTAACCATGCCGACCAATCGCCCGTCGTCACATACCGGAAGTGCGCCAACGTTCAGTTCGTCCATCATCTGGGCGGCACGCTGCAAGCTTTCCTGTGGCGCCACAAACCTGACGTCTCGCGTCATCAATTCAGAAACCATTTGCATTGCTCTATCCTTTCGTCTTGATGTCTTAAGGTCCGAACGCAACCGGTTCACCGCGATGCTCGTTTTCCAGGCATCAACAAGGCGAACGGTTCACAGCCGATGCCGGCCTGCGTCCGTCGAAAGTCAGTTTAGTCAGGCTGCAGAGGAAGAAAAGGATTGCGGCGTCCCTGGTTAAAAGATCGCCTGAACGTCGTTGAGAGGGTCGTTGGATGTGGTTGGCGTTATTCGCGTCGACGCGTCAGCGATGGGACGAATGTCTGCATGCCGGTGCTTTTCTTTTGCCGTTGTCAGAGCACAACTTAATCGCGATTTAGTCCGCTTGTCTCCCAGCAGGCAGCGCAGCTCATCGATGTCCATTCCGCTCGCTTCGTGCATCCACAGCAGCAGCGACCCGCTGACCGGAAATTTCCTGGATCGAATATTACTGATGATACTCACGTCGACCTTCAACTTGCGGGACAAGGCGTCATCGCTGCTCAAGTCGAGACGCTGCAATAGCGTGTCGAGCAGGCGATCCGGGTCGTAATGTGTCTGGATGTCGTAAACGTTCATTGCCTCTTTCGTGTCGGGGAAAAAGCGTTCATTGACTGTGGATCGCCAAGAGAGTTC
>DASVLY010000587.1:0-13503 GCA_036384635.1 Noviherbaspirillum sp.
AGGGCGATTACTTCAGCCCGGCAGTGCCGGTCGATGCCTGTACTGCGCTGATGCTGGACAAGCGCGGGCTATCAATGGATCTGCTGCTGCGGCGCAGAAGCCGCCGTACGCTGCTGCTGGTGGATGACGATGCCAGTACGCGCGCAGCGCTGGCAAACATTGCAAAGCTGGCTGGATATTGCCTGCTCGAAGCCGCCGATGCACAGGCAGCGTTCGCCATCCTTGCGCAGCATGACGTGGGCGTGATCGTTTACGAGCAGTATGCACCGGGGATGAGCGGCGTGGAATTTTTCAGCCGGATGCGCCACATGTACCCGAAGAGCGTGCGTATCATGTTGAGCAGATCTGTCGACCACTCGGTAGCCGCCGATGCGATCAACCACGGGGCAGTATTCAAATTCGTGCAAAAATCGTGGAAGCCCGCTGCACTGACGGCGATTCTGGATGCCGCCTTCGCGCAATATGAAGGTGAAGTAAGACTGGCGTGCAGTGCGTAGCGGCCCCTCGGTCTGCGCTGCCGCTACTTCCTCCACCGTGCCGTCATGAACAGACAGCGTCAGCGTACCCGCATGCCCGGCTCGGCGCCTGGCCAAGGATTCAGCACATAGATGCCTGGATTGGCTTTTTCATCCGCGGCGGATGCCGCCAACACCATGCCTTCGGACACGCCGAATTTCATTTTGCGTGGCGCAAGATTGGCGACCATCACGGTCAGCTTGCCGATCAGGTCTTCCGGCTTGTACGAAGATTTGATGCCTGAGAATACGTTGCGCGTGCGGCCTTCGCCGACATCGAGCGTTAAGCGCAGCAGCTTGTCGGAACCATCGACATGTTCGCAGTTGACGATCTTTGCGATCCGCAAGTCGATCTTGGCGAAGTCATCAATCTTGATTTCCGGAGCAAGCGGCTCAATTGCGGCACCGTTTCCATCTTGTACTTGCGCAACGGAAGCTTGTGCGGGAGCCTCAAACAACGCATCCAGCATTTTCGGGTCCACCCGCGTCATCAAATGCTCGAACGTGCGAATTGCATGTGGCATCGTCTGCAAATCCGCCCAGGTCAGGTCGCGCTCCATGCCGAACAGCGCCGATACCTTGCGTGCCAGCGCAGGCAGGATCGGAGCCAGGTAAATCGTCAGGCAATAGAACGAACGCAGCAGATTGCTGCAAACATCCTGCAGTTCCTGGTTGTTGGCCGGATCTTTCGCCAGTTCCCACGGCTTCTTGGTGTCGACATACTGGTTGATCTCGTCGGCCAGTGCCATGATCTGCCGAATCGCCTTGCCGTACTCGCGCGCTTCGAACGCCTCCTTGATCGCGCTTTCGTTTTCCGCAAAGCGCAGCCTCCAGGTCATTGCTGCGTCACCCGTCACCTCGCTGCTCAACTTGCCGTCGAAACGCTTGGTGATAAAGCCGGCCGCACGGCTGGCGATGTTGACATACTTGCCGATCAGGTCCGAATTCACGCGCGACACGAAATCGTCCGGATTGAAATCGACGTCTTCAACCTTCGCATTCAGCTTGGCGGCGATGTAGTAGCGCAGCCATTCCGGATTCATGCCGATCTCCAGATAGCGCAGCGGCGAAATGCCGGTGCCGCGCGACTTCGACATCTTTTCGCCGCTGACCGTGATAAAGCCGTGCACGAACACATTGGTCGGCACCTTCAGCCCGGAAAACTTCAGCATTGCCGGCCAGAACAGTGTGTGGAAATAAATGATGTCCTTGCCGATGAAGTGGTATTGCTCGGTCGATGCATCGTTCATGAACGCCTGGAAGTCACGTCCGGTCTTGTCGAAATAATTCTTCAGCGATGCCAGATACCCGACCGGCGCATCCAGCCATACATAGAAATACTTGCCCGGCGCATCCGGGATATCAATGCCGAAATAAGGCGCATCGCGGCTAATGTCCCAGTCACCCAGCCCACCCTCGCTTTCCAGCCACTCCTTCGCCTTGTTCATTACTTCGGGTTGCAGGCGGTTCGGCGCCTGCGTCCATTCGCGCAGGAATTCCACGCACTTCGAATCGGACAACTGGAAGAAATAGTGCTCGGACGATTTCAATACCGGCGTCGCGCCCGTCAGCGTCGAATACGGATTCTTCAACTCTGTCGGCGCATACACCGCGCTGCACACCTCGCAGGAGTCGCCGTACTGGTCCTTGGCGCCGCATTTCGGGCATTCTCCTTTGATGTAACGGTCCGGCAGGAACATGTTCTTGACCGGGTCGAAGAACTGCTCGATGGTCTTGGTCGTGATTAATTTCGCCCCATCGCGCAGGCGGCGGTAGATGTCCTGCGATAATTCGTGGTTTTCCGGCGCATCGGTCGAATGCCAGTTGTCGAAGCTGATGTGAAAACCGTCGAGATACTGCTTGCGGCCGGCAGCGATTTGCGCGACGAACTCCTGCGGCGTCACGCTTGCTTTTTCCGCTGCAATCATGATTGGCGCACCGTGCGCATCGTCTGCACCGACAAAATGCACCTCGTTGCCTTGCATTCGCTGGAAGCGTACCCAGATGTCAGCCTGAATATATTCCATGATATGGCCGATGTGGAACGTGCCGTTGGCGTAGGGCAGGGCGGTGGTGACAAACAGCTTGCGGTGCGGTGTGGTGCTCATTTGGCAATGCTTATTGAAGGAAAACCGCCATTTTAACAGTGTGGGAGCGCTAATCGCAGGGTTCGGCTGTCAAACAAGACCGCAGGTTCTGCTAACAATTTCGTATAGACTTACGGCAACAATTTTCAGGAGAAGTAATGAGCATCAGCATCGAGGCCGTGAAGGCGGCGTTAGCTAAAGTCATTGATCCAAATACCGGCAAGGACTTGGTTTCCGGGAAATCTGCGAAAAACATCCAGGTCAACGGCGCTGACGTGGCACTCGATGTCGAGCTCGGCTATCCGGCCAAAAGCCAGATCGACGCGATCCGTCAGGCTGTGATCGATGGGCTGCGTACCCTGCCGGGAATCGGCAATATCGGCGTGAATGTGCACTCGAAAATCATCGCGCATGCAGTGCAGCGTGGTACCAAGCTCTTGTTCAATGTGAAGAACATCATTGCGGTCGCATCCGGCAAGGGCGGCGTCGGCAAGTCGACCACGGCGGTCAACCTAGCATTGGCGCTGGCCGCCGAAGGAGCGCGGGTTGGCATTCTTGACGCCGACATCTACGGTCCCTCGCAGCCGATGATGATGGGCATTTCCGGTCAGCCGGAATCGCTCGACGGCAAGACCATGGAGCCGCTGGAAAACCACGGCCTGCAGGTGTCGTCGATCGGTTTCATGATCGACCCCGACCAGCCGATGGTCTGGCGTGGCCCGATGGTTACACAGGCGCTGCAGCAACTGCTGGAGCAGACCAACTGGCGCGATCTCGATTACCTGATCGTCGATATGCCTCCAGGCACCGGTGATATCCAGCTCACGCTGTCGCAAAAGGTGCCGGTAACTGGCGCAGTGATTGTCACCACACCGCAGGATATCGCCCTGCTCGATGCTCGCAAGGGACTCAAAATGTTCGAGAAGGTCGATATCCCGATTCTCGGCATCGTCGAGAACATGAGCACCCACATCTGCTCGAACTGCGGCCACGCGGAACCGATTTTCGGGCAAGGCGGCGGGCAGAAGATGTGCGAAGAGTACGGCGTCGACTTCCTCGGCGCATTGCCGCTGACCATGTCCATCCGCGAGCAGACCGATTCCGGCAAGCCGACTGTAATCGCCGACCCGGATGGACCGGTGGCGAGGATCTACAAGGAGATCGCACGCAAGGTGGCGGTCAAGGTGGCGGAAAAAGCGAAGGACATGACCAGCAAGTTCCCCAGTATTGTCATTAAGAACGACTAATCGCGTTTCATCCCTGTCGCTGACAGAGTAAAATAACGCATCTTTTTATCCATACGGCTTTGGTGCTCCAAGGCCGTTTTTATTTGAATTGCCATGACTGTTCGTACTCGTTTTGCTCCCAGCCCGACTGGCTACCTACACTTGGGTGGTGCACGCACCGCGCTGTTTTCCTGGGCCTATGCACGCCATTTCGGCGGCACCTTCATCCTTCGCATTGAAGACACCGATCTGGAGCGGTCCACGCCGGAAGCGGTGCAGGCGATTTTGGATGGTATGAACTGGCTCGGATTGCATCACGACGAAGGCCCGTTTTACCAGATGCAGCGCATGGACCGTTATCGCGAAGTGATTGCCCAGATGCTGGAAGCGGGTACCGCTTATTACTGTTATTCGTCTCCTGAAGAAGTTGAGGCGATGCGCGAGCGTATGCGCGCCGCTGGCGAAAAGCCGCGCTACGATGGCACCTGGCGCCCGGAGGCTGGCAAAATCCTGCCGCCGATCCCGGAAGGCCGCAAGCCGGTAGTGCGCTTCAAAAACCCGCTGGACGGCGATGTGAGCTGGGACGACATGGTCAAGGGCCGCATCACGATCTCCAACCGAGAACTGGACGACCTCGTGATTGCACGTCCCGACGGCACGCCGACCTACAACTTCTGCGTTGCGGTTGACGACTGGGACATGATGATGACCCACGTCATCCGCGGCGACGATCACGTGAACAATACGCCGCGCCAGATCAACATCCTGCGCGCGCTCGGCGCGCCGCTGCCGCAATACGGTCACGTGCCGATGATCCTCGGTGCCGACGGCGAGAAACTGTCGAAGCGCCACGGTGCAGTCAGCGTGATGGAATATCCGGCGCAGGGCTACCTGCCGGAAGCAATGCTGAACTACCTGGCGCGCTTGGGCTGGAGCCACGGCGACGACGAGATTTTCTCGATGGAGCAGTTCTGCCAATGGTTCGACGTCGATCACCTGTCGAAGTCGCCCGCGCAGTTCAATCCGGAAAAACTGGCTTGGCTGAATAACCACTACATCAAACAGTCCGACAATGCGCGCCTGGAAGCATTGGCACGTCCGCTAATGGAGCAAGACGGCGCGCAGTTTGGCGACGGCCCGAATCTGCAGGCGGTGATCGCACTGTTGAAAGAGCGTGCGAACACGATCAATGAACTGGCGGAAGCCGCAATGCTGTTCTACCGCCAGCCGGCACCGGATGCGGCGCTGGTCGTGCAGCATATTACGGATGCAATAAAACCGGCACTGGCGCAATTCGCAACACTGTGCAAGACGGTCGAATGGAGCAAGGCAGCGTTGTTGGCCGCAATGAAGGAAGTGCTTGCCGCGCACAAGCTCAAAATGCCGCAACTGGCAATGCCCTTGCGTCTGATTATTACCGGCCAATTGCAGACACCATCAATTGATGCGGTGCTGGAATTGTTTGGCCGCGAAACGGTATTGGCTCGCCTCGAAAAATTTATCGCATAATTTTTCAAAGGGGATTTACACAGGAGAAAACTCTTTGCTATACTCTCGTTTCTTCGCACGGGGGTATAGCTCAGCTGGGAGAGCGCTTGCATGGCATGCAAGAGGTCAGCGGTTCGATCCCGCTTACCTCCACCAGCGAAATGTGCGATAAAGAAATATGGTATAATAATAAAATAGGCTGTAGTAAGGCAGATTTCTGTCCCCATCGTCTAGAGGCCTAGGACACCGCCCTTTCACGGCGATAACCGGGGTTCGAATCCCCGTGGGGACGCCACTATTAAAGCTGTATATGAAGTTGCGATTTGCTGGTGAGTCGCTCATGCTTCGGATGCAGGGTAAAAAGTAAAGCCATCAAGAAGGTCGCCTAGTGCGACCTTTATTTTTTTCTCGCCTGCATCGATTCCATTCCTCAACTGAGTGAACATACGGTAGCATCCGATTCTGGCTACTGCATTGACTGTAGCCTGTCGCTGATTCGGCTGTATTCGGTTTCTATTGCTGCTAGCTGGGATATGAGATCATCAGGCGCGTTCGCTTTCGCGCGTAGCTCCAGCTCCTTGCACAGCGCAGAAAGGCTGGTCGCGCCTATTGATGCGCTGCTCCCTGCAAAGGCATGCGCAACCTTGGCTACTTGCAAGCGATCTCCAGCCGCAGCGGCACTATAGAGCGCGGCGATGCGCGGCGGACTATCACGCTGATAGAGCTTTGCCAGTTCCGCAAAATCCACACCGAATATTTCGCGTACCGCATCCAGTTCATCGGTGCAGGGTAGAGTGGTGCTATCGTGTTTTTCCGCCGCGTACGCGAGCCAGCGTCTGAGTACTTCCTCTAGTGCCTGCGGTTGCACTGGTTTGGCAATGAAATCGTCCATTCCGCTGGCCAAGCAATTTTCACGCTCGCTTTGCGTCACACATGCAGTCAATGCGATTATCGGCGTATGATGCATGCTGCCTTCCAGTGCGCGGATGCACTGCGTGGCTTGATAGCCATCCAGCTCAGGCATCTGGCAATCCATTAGGACCAGATCGTAGGGGTGGGCAGCATGCAGTGTGACTGCTTCGGCACCATCACTGGCGACATCGGTATGGCAACCAAGTTTTTCCACCATGTACTGTGCCACTTGCTGATTGATCGGATTATCGTCGGCGATCAACACGCGACCGGTAAGAGTTTGTATCTGCTCGTCATCGCAGGTCGCTGCGCAGGTGGAAGTCTGCGCGGCGACCGCTTGGGACGGTGCGGGCGCGAATGGTAGTTCAGCAGTGATTCGGACGATGCTTGCCTGTTCCGGCTGGTGCTCGACGCCAATTTGCGCGCCCATCAACGCCGCCAATCGTCCGCACAGCGCCAGTTCCAAGCCTATCCTGCCATATGTTTGCAGCGTGATGAAACCGGCTTTGTGCGGTTGATCCAATATGGAGAGTATTTGCCGGCTGACTGGATCGGGGGCTGGGATGGTGATAGTCATGCTTATATGGCAAAGACCATCGCTGCCATGCGCGGCGTCAGTTGCAACGCCAATCGTACCGCCCGCGATAAGTCTGGTGGCACCGTTGAGCAGGCAGGTTATCATCTGCCGCAAGCGCGCCGGATCGCCCTGCAGTAAGGTCGATGGCGGAAACTGGCAGTGCAGCACCAGCCCCTTTGTTTGTGCGGCCGCCGAAGGCGTGGCGCAAGCTGCCTGCATTTCGGATAGCAGATCGAAGGGCATTTGCGCCAGTTCGAGCCGGCTCGCGGCGATCGCCGAGAAATCGACGATGCCTTCAATTAGCGCCATCAGCTCCAACGCGTTGTGCAGGGCAGTTGCCGCGAATCGATGCTGGGGTGGAGTGAGTTCGGTATCGAGCAGCAGTTCCAACATACCGGCGATGCCGTTCATCGATGTGCGAATTTCATGATTCATGTCGGTCAAAAGGCTGCCCATCGCACGAATAGGCTTGCCATCGGCCTTCCTGGTTGCTGCATCCATAGATGTACTCATCTTCCCCTGATCTAAAGAGCGTTTTTACCTTTTAAGTATAGTGGCAGGTGATCATGGGCGGCATTTGATAGCCGATTTCATGAAAATCGTGACGATTTAGCTACAACCGGTAATGGTGAACTAGTCCGGATTTCCCCCTCTTTTTCCCGACTGGCTTGATGGAAGGCTGCGGATAATGGCTAGTTAAAAAATTCCGCCTCATATAAACAAAAAGTTACGGAAATCCGTCATCCAGCTTGGAGTCGACCATGGACACAAATCAGACGATGCAAGACAAGCTCAACCTTCAGGGTAAACACCCCGAAGGCGAGGAGCTGGATGGTAGCGGGGGACGGGTGGAACGTACGTCTACTCCGCGCGCCGGCGTCGACCTGAAGGCGATTCGAGAGGCGATTGCGCGTGTTGAAGCAGAAGCCAAGGCCACCGTTGCTGCGGAAAACCGGGCTCACGCAGAGGCACGCGCCCGCACACTGGCCGAAGAGCGTGCACGCCTGGAAGCGGCTGCTGCTGCTGAAGCCTATCAGAAAGCCAAGGCTGCCGAAGAGGCGATCGAGGCTGGCCGTGTCCGGCTGGAAGCGGAACGTCAGGCACGCGAGGCAAGCGAGGCGCGGGCCGCTGCTGCAAAGAAAGAAATCGAGGAATTAAAGGCGCGCACCATCGCTGAAACCGAGGCCAAGCGGGCCGCGGAAGAACGTATTCGCATCGAAGAGGTGGCGCGCAAGCGTGCTACCGAACAGATTGCAGCCGAATCAGAGCTGGCGGCACGTGCCGCCGATGCTGAGGAAAAGCTGGCACAGGAAATCGAACTGGCACGCTGGCAGGCAGCGCAGCGCGTTGCCGCTGCCGAAGCCGCGAAACAGGAAGCCGAGGCGCGTGTGCGTGCCGAGGCGCGTATGCTGGAATTGGCGCGCGAGAAGGAACACATTGAAAAAGAAGCGCGCCAGACCTCTGAAATGCTGGTGAAAGCGCGCAGCGAAGCGCTGGAAGTCGCACGCGAACGCGAGCGTGCCGAAACAATGGCGTTGGAGGCGGTACTTAGTCGCGTGCCGGCTGAGGTGCGCGCACGCGAGGAGGCGCGAGCCCGTGCGATTACCGAGCAGAAAAGCGAAGCCGCTGCGCAGGCGCGCATCGAAGTGGAGCGCAAGGCAGCCGAGGCGATTAAGCTGCGCTGGGAAGCCGAAGCCGAAATGCGAGAAGCCGCCGCACGCCGCGAGCAAACCGAGGTGGTGGCCGCAGCAGTCGCACAAGCACGTGCCGAGACTGAGGAGCGCATCCGAATGGCCACCGAAGCGCGTGTGCGTGTCGAACGCGAACTGCAGACGTTGGCATTGGCACGCATTGAAGCTGAGCATCAGGCCGAGATGGAAGCCCGTGCCCGTGCAACGGAGGAGGCGCGGGCGATGGAGCAGGCGCGTGAGCGCACCGAAGTAGAACAACAGATGGCAAATGTGGCGCGCGTGCGTAGTGAAGAGGAAATGCACGCGAAAGAAATCGCTGAGAAGCGCGTTGAGATGGAGCGCGTAGCTGCCAGGATGGCAGCCGAGCAGGCCGCTGCGGAGCAGGAGGCTTACGACAAAGCCGCCGAGCAGGCCGCATTCTACCAGCGTGCTGCCGAAGCAGCATCGGCGAAGGCGCGCGAAGCGGTCAAGTTGGCACGTGTCGAGCGTGAACGCGCGGAAGCCGAAGCGCAGGCGGCTGCGGCGCTGCAGGAAAAGGTGCAGGCCGAACAGGATGCCGCCGAACAGGCGAAAGCACGCGCTAACGCTGAGCGCGAGCACGCCGATCTTTTGCGTATGCAGGAACAGGCTGACGAGGCTGCACGCGTTGCGAAGGAAGAGGAGAACACGGCCGCCAAGCTGGCATTGGCAAAGGCGATAGAGCGCGCTGAAATGCAGCGCAGAGCGGCGCAGGCTGCAATGAACAAGGCGCGCGAAGCGGTGGAGCTGGCGCGCATTGAACGTCAGCGTGCGCAGGATGAGCAGGCGGCGCTGGAGGTCTTGCAGCAAAAAGTGGAAGTCGAGCGTCAGCGCGCAGAAACTGCGCAACAGGCGTTGAAAGCGGCGCAGGATAAACTCGCCGCCGAGCAGGCCGCGTGTGCCGCTGAGCAGGCTGCGTGTGTCGAAGAGGAAGCGCGCGCGCGCGCTGAACAGGAGCATGCGGAAGCATTGCGTGCGCGCGCGAAGGCCGAACACGAAGCCCGTATAGTGCTGGAAGCGGAAGCGACTGCGGCCAAACACACAGCCGAACAGACCAGGACGGTGGTGGGGATGCAGCGCAAGACTGCGCATGCCGCGCTGCAAAAGGCGCGTGAACAGACTGAGCTGGCGCGCGTTGAGCGCGAGCGTGCTGAAGCCGAACAGCGTGCGCTGCAGGCAGCGGAAGAAAAGCGCCAGGCCGAGGAAGCCGCACGCGTCGAAGCCGAAGCGCGTGCGCGTGGCGAGCAGGAGCATGCGCAATTACTGCGCGCGCGTGAACATGAGGAACAGGCAGCGCGCATTGCGATCGAGGAGAAATGCGCGGCCGAAAAACGGCAGCTTGAACAGGCTGCGCAACGTGCCGAATTCGAGCGCAAGGCAGCCGAAGCAGCCAAGGCCAAGGCGCGCGAAGTACGCGAATTGGTGCGTGCGAAACAGGAGCGTGCCGAGGCTGAGCGACGTATGCTGCAGGCTGCGGAGGAAAAGCGCCAGGCCGAGGAGGCTGCACGAGCCGAAGCCGAAGCGCGTGCGCGTGGCGAGCAGGAGCATGTGGAATTGCTGCGTGCGCGGGAACGTGAGGAACAGGCGGCGCGCGTTGCAGCCGAGGAGAAATGCGCGGCCGAAAGACAGCAGCTCGAACAGGCTGCGCAACGTGTCGAATTTGAGCGCAAAGCAGCCGAAGCAGCCAAAGCCAAGGCGCGCGAAGCAAGCGAACTGGTGCGTGCGAAGCAGGAGTGCGCCGAAGCCGAGCAGCGAGTGCGGGATGCAATCCGGAGCAAGACAGAGGCTTTTTCGGCCGCATGCCAGGAGGCGGAAGCACGCGCGCAGGCTGAACGCGAACAGGCGCGACTGCAGCAGGAGCGCGAACAAGCCGAACGCGCGGCACGCGAGGCATGCGAAGCTAAATGCGCGGCCGAGCAACAGCTGCTTGAGCAGGCTGCAGAACAGGCCGATGCGCAGCGCCGAATCGCCGAAGCGGCTCAAGCCAGGGCGCGCGAAGCGATTGAACTGGCGCGTGCCGAGCGCGAATGCGCGGCGGCAGAGCAACAGGCGCTGGAGGCGGTGCAGGAAAAGCTGCGCGTGGAGCGCTCCCGCGCGGAGGCCGAGCAGAAGGCGCTTGTCGCCATCCAGGAACGGCTTGCTGCGGAACGCAATGCCTGCGCCGACGAGGAGGAGCGTGCACGCATCGAACAGGAGTTAGCAACCACTACACGAGCGCGTGAGCAGGCTGCACGCGAAGCTCGCGTCGCGAACGAAGCACGGGCCGCAGCGGAAAAGCTGATGCTGGAAAAGGCAGCGGAACAGGCAGCCATGCAGCGCGCAGCCGCTGAAGCAGCCGAAGCCAGGGCGCGCGAAGCGGTCGAACTGGCGCGCCTCGAACATGCACGCGCAGCTGCCGAGCAGCAGGCACTCGCTGCAGTAAGGGACAAAGTACGTGCGGCCGAGGCTGAATTGGCCGAAGCCGAGAAGCGCGCAGCCGCTGAACGTGAAGCTGCCGACCTGGCCAGGCAACGCGAGGCGACGGAAATCGAAGCGAGAGCGGAGCAGGAAAAGAGGGTGAAGGTCGAGTGGCGCGCCCTCGAAGCCGCGCGCAAGCGCAAGGAGGCAGATGCGCTGGCGACTGAGAAGGCACGGATGTTGCGCACGAAATGTCGGCAGGAGCATGAGAGATCGCAGGAGGCCGCACGCGAACTGGCAGAGCACATGACGCAGAGATTGGCGCAGTTTGCCGGATGGCGCGAGAGCGCGCAGGCATTGCTGGCACAGTTGCCTGATTCAGTGGTGAAACCCGCTCTGATTCGGCGGCCCCTGGCGGTGCTGTTCGGTGGTGCGGCATTCGTCGCCGGCGTGGCTGGCACCTTCACCTTCGCCGTGCAGAACCCTCGGACGACGCAGGAGGTGGCACAAATTGTCGGCCTTGCCGTCGTGCCGCAGGCTGAGTCGATGCCGGTTACCGCTGCAGCCGTATCTGCAGTGCCCATGTATTCGAAACTGCAAATATCCTATGAACTTGCAAACCAGCCGCAAGCCGACCTGACGGTTGTCAAGGCTACAGGGGAAAAATTTGTAAAAGAATAGCCGGCCAATAGTGGGTCGGCGGTGCAGGAGCAGCCGTCGGTTGTGTAATTTTTTTCCCACAACAGCGTTGCATGGCGAAGCATAGCCGCCTTTCCAAATGGCGTATTTGTACTAGTAAGTATAGAATGCTCTGGTTTGAAAAAACGATTGCGAAGAACGAGCCCGGCAGGGCGGGATGCACTTTCTGCGTTGCATGCGAAAGCGTCATTTCCTTGCTCGGATCGCCGCTGCGACCGACGTATCGCTGCGATAATACGACCAGATAATGACTTTCACATCGCGCTGCATGATCAATCTGCATCCTGTACTGAATAAAACCGTTGCGCTGTCCGCCCTGCTGACGGCTTTGCTTGCAGCCCCTGTATTTGCCGACGAGCTTGCTGACGTTTCGAAGCTGGTGAAAAATGGGCAATACTCGGAAGCCTTATCCAAAGCGGATGCATTTCTTAGCAAGAATCCACGCGATGCGCAGATGAGATTCCTGAAAGGCGTGATCCTCACCGAACAAAATAAGTCGACTGAAGCGATTGCGACCTTCACCAAACTGACCGAAGACTACCCGACGCTACCCGAACCCTATAACAACTTGGCGGTGTTGTACGCTGCGGCCGGCCAGTATGACAAGGCACGCACTGCGCTCGACGCAGCGATCCGCACTAATCCGAGCTATGCGACCGCTTATGAAAACTTGGGTGACGTGCATGCGAAGTTGGCCAGCCAGGCGTACGACAAGGCACTGCAGCTTGATTCTGGCAATTCCGTTGCCAAGTCCAAGCTGACCCTGGTGCGCTCCTTGGTTGGCAATATGAGCGGCGGCGCGCCGAAGCCGTCCGTTGCTGCCACTGCGGCAGTTGTAGCCAAAGCCGAACCGACGACTGCGGTGCGGATGCCGAAAGCGGTTGCTGCGGCGCCAGCACCAGCGGTCAAGCCTGCATCTGCGCCCGTACCGATGGCGGTTGCGAAAGCAGAGGCACCTAAACCTGAACCGAAGCCGGTGCCTGCGGCCAATATCGAACGCGACGAAGTGCTCAACACGGTCCATGCATGGGCCAAGGCGTGGAGTGCACAGGATGTGAAGTCCTATCTGAATTTCTATGGCGGTGATTTCCAGACTCCGAATGGTCAGTCGCGCAAGGTATGGGAAGACGATCGCCGCGCACGCATTGCTGGCAAGGGCCGTATCAGTGTGAAGATTGAGACGCCGCAGGTGACGGTTAATGGCAACACGGCTACGGTAAGGTTTCGCCAGATCTATGTGTCGGACCGTCTGACGGCGAACAGCCGCAAGACGCTGACCATGGGCAAACATGGCGGAAAATGGCTTATCAAGCAGGAGAGCACGGGTAGCTGATGTTTGGCCTTGTATCAACCAACTGCTGGAAAAAAGTGGGCACCAAGCGAGTTTTGTTTCTGGGATTGTCTTGGTTGCTGACTGCGGGCAGTGGAGTGTTGCCCTCTGTTGCGTTCGCAAAAAAACAGGCGGTGCTGGCCGCTGCGTCTGCCATCGTCAATAAGCCTGATCCCGAAACTCTGTTGATCGAAGTGTACAAGGAGTTGGGAGCCAATAATCTGCGCGCCGCGCAGGCGAAAGTGGATAAGCTGGTCGAAGAGTATCCGAACTTTCGCTTGGCCCAACTGATTCGTGGTGACCTGCTGCTGATGCACACCCGCCCGGTCACCACGCTAGGCGCCGTCAACGGTCCGGAGGACAAGCTCAAGAGCCTGCGTGAAGAGGCGATGGTGCGCTTGAGATCGTTGCGCGAGCGGCCTGATCCCGACATGATTCCGCGCCCTCTCCTGCAACTGCGTGAAGACCAGAAGCATGCCCTGGTGGTCGATGCCAAGCGTTCGCGTCTGTACGTGTACGAGAATCAGGGTGGCCAGCCGAAGTTCGTTACCGACTACTACATC